>JAFGNI010000290.1 GCA_016927095.1 Anaerolineae bacterium
CAGAGCGCAGACAGAGTCCAGCTAGACCTTAGGAGAGGACTATGAGACGGAAAAGCATACCGAGGATTCCACTGAATTTGCTGCTGGTAACAGCAATGATTGTCCTGGCGCTTCCGGCAATGCCTCAGAGCCTGCCTGTCACCGCGCAGAGCGTGGCGGCAGCCCCCGAGGGGCCCGTGGCCGGTGAGCTCGTTGCGACGGAGACAGCCGGCGTTGCGCCGCGCTTCTCCACGACGCAGGAGCTGATGGCAATGCCACAGCTGGAAGCACCGGTGTCGCTCGCCGCGGCGCAGGAACTCACGGATACGATCTACCTGAGCGTTGTGAGCGCCCGGACCGAGCTATCCGCTGACGTGGGGCCGGTGACGATGGGGGATCCCGTCGAGTTCTACAAGTACATCATCAATCAGGACAACACCGGCGATCCCTTCCAGGAATGGACGGCCGCCGATGGCGTCGTTCCCGACCTCTGCTCGCGCGAGACGAACGAATTCTACCCTGCCGGGTGTGAATGGCCTGCCGTCCGCACTGTGCCGGGTTGGGCCCCGATCGTGACGCAGGGAACGCAGGAGAACCTGAATACCGACGTCGGCCTCACACTGCCGCCGGGCAAGTACCTGATCTCGGTGCTTGGCGACGGCTTCAAGCTGGACGGCGAGCACTTCACTGTACCGATGTCGGTGACAACAGGTACGAAGGCGATGGTTGAGGTGCGAGCGCACCCGCTCCCCCTGCCACCTGCGAGTATGACGCTCAAGATCTTCCACGATCGATCTCTTACGAATGGTCAGTTCGATGCTCCGGTGGAAGAGCCACAGGCTCAGATATGTGAAGTGACCGAAGAAAACCCTGATGCGCCGTATGATATGGCCGGCTTCCTCGTCAGCCTCAACGATATTGCCGGCGAGGTTACCACAGATCTCTTCGGTAACCCGCTCTGTACCCAATATGTGAAGGTGCTCGATGACAACGGCGATCCGATTATCGACGAGTACGGCAACGCCGTCATCGAGCTGGATGCCGACGGCAATCCCGTCATCCAGTCACTGGGGAAGGGATGCTTTAGCGATCACTGTGGCAACGTGACTATCCCCAATATCGGTCCCATCCGCTGGGACGTTCTGGTTACGCCACCTGATGGCGAGCAGTGGATCCAGACGACCACCTTGGAGGGCTCCCATGGTTGGGACACCTGGCTTCAGGAGAACGGGACCGGGTTGGACAACGAGTTCCTGATCGCTGGTGAGCCCTTCCCGTGGACGATCTTCGGCTTCGTGGCGCCCGTCACAGACACTCTGGCTGCCCCGATCGATGACCCGCGCCATGGACTGCCGACGGGCACGATCAAAGGCGTCATCATGGGTGCCGTCAGCTACACGCCCTTCTCAGGTGGCCTCCCCTATCAAGGGCAGCAGTGGGCCGGATTCACCGGCACCAAGCTGGACCGCCCAATCGCCAACGCGTGGCTTGCCCTGAATGATCTTCAGCGGAATGACACGGCAGTCTGGGTGGGTCAGAGCGACGCTAACGGCAGCTTCGAGATCACGGGTGTTCCCGAGGGTGACTACTCGTTGACTTACTGGGACGAGAAGCAGCACTACATCCTCGACTTCGTGCAGATCTCGGTCGTACAAGGCCAAGTCACCGATATCGGCGTACGCACCATGACGAACTGGTTCACTGAGTGGTCAGGCTACGTCTTCCTCGACTACAACGAGAACGGTATGCGCGACCCGAATGAGCCCGGTGTGCCGGACTACACCGTGGTCTTGCGTGACCGCGACAATACCGAGATCGACCGTATGTCCATCGCATCGGTCACCGATGCGACAGGGTTCTGGGAGCTGGAGAAGGGCTACCCGATGGGTTGGTGGATGGTGCTGGAAGCCTACCACGATCTCTATAGACCCACCGGCTACACCTACCAGACCAGCAACCAGCCGGAACCCAAGACCATCCTGGGGGCAGGCGTGGATGTCGCGGCGCTGCCGATCCTAGGCCAGTGGGGCCACCTCGACTGGGGTGTCGTCCCCTGGGGTGACGACGAGAACGGCGGCATCGCCGGCTCGGTCTTCTATGATACCGTCCGGGCCGAGGACGACGCGCGCTATGCGGGCGCGGAGCCCTGGCAGCCCGGCATCCCCGACCTCGAGGTCCAACTTTGGAGAGCGGCGGTGTACACGGCAACCGGCGAGGTCATGACGGACACAACCGTCGGCCCGAACTACGGTGCGGTGGTCAAGGGCGAGTTCATAACGAGCACGACCACGGAGAGGTTCGTCCGCCCTGTTGACTGCCAAGCCCGCGACGCGGACGGCAATCCTGCCGACTTCGAGTTCCTCGCACCGTCAACCGGTGGCTTCGACTGCGTCGAAACGCTGGCGATGGGCACGCAGTTCGGCGATGAGTACGCCCAACTGCCTGGCAACTGGGGATTCGGCGATCTGAAACCCGGCAAGTACCTGGTGGAGGTCGTGGTTCCCACAGACCCCTACACCGGAGATCCGGTCTATCAGGTCACGCGCGAGGAGGATGTCAACACCTTCGATGGCGACACCTTCGAGCCGCTGATCCCGCCGCCGGCGTGCGCCGGTCCGCTGCACGTGGTCGATATCGCGGACTACGAGACCGACAACTACCCCCTGCCCTGGGACCCGACTTTGAGGTCGACCCCGGTGGAAAACCCGAATCTGGCCGCCGAGGCGGGCAGCCGGTACGAGGGTAAGCCGATGCCGTTGTGCAACGTCCGCCTGGTCGAGCTGGGCAACGGCCGCACGATCGCCCCAACCTTCAGCTTCTTCACCGACGTGATGATCCCTGGCCGCTGGAAGGGGTACATCATCGACGATATGAAAATCGAGACCGATCCCACCAAGCTCTTCTTCGGTGAGAAGGCCGGCGTCTCCTACGCACCCATCGGTATCTACGACTGGACCGGCGAGCTGGAGCACACGATCCACTCCGACTACCACGGGGTCTACGAGGTGTTGCTGCCGTCCGACCAGACGACCAACGCCCCATCGCCTAGTGGTATGTTGGCGAATATGTACTACATCTACGGCAACGATCCGGGTCAGTTCGGCAACTTCAACGATCTCTACAACCCGGCTTTCCGATCCATCGGCACGACCTTCGAGGTCTACCCCGGTGTGATGGTGCCCTCTGACCTTGCCCCGATCCAGAACGGCGTGAACTTCCAGGCGCCCGGATCGCAGCAGAGCCAGATCCCGGCATGTCTGCTCGAGGACACAATGCCACAGATCTTCCGCGTATCCAGGCCGTACGCCTACCGGCAAGTCGATGCCTCGCGGGTGATCACAATCACGGGCGTCGGCTTCGGTGCCGTGCAAGGTGAGGGTGGCGTCGCGCTAGATGAGCTCACGCCGGATGCGCCGAAGCAGGCCTGGCTAGTGGCTCAGTCCTGGAACGACCGTGAGATCGTTGTCGAGATCCCCCAGTCTGCTCAGTTCGGGCCCCACCAGTTGCTGGTATGGTCCGACAACGGCGAGCGCACCCGCAGCGGCATTACGATCCACGTGCTTGGGGGCAACTACACGCCTCAGGTGCTCGAGGTCGGGCCCGATCTGGAATACACCACAATCCAAAGCGCCATCGATGCAGCAGCCGGCTACGGCGCTGGCGGCAACGGTACGGCTGAGGAGAGCCTCGTCGTCGTCTATCCGGGCGCAACGCAGCCGCTCACCAATGCGCTGGGTATCTGGTTCGAGAACCCGGTCATCTACAGTCCAGTCAAGCTTCAGGGCGTCGGCGCGGGTGGCGTCTACACCGATGGCACAGCCGTCCGAGGTACAGTGCTGGACGGGCGCGCCTTCGGCGGCGACACACCGTACACCGACTGGTGGCGAGCCTTGGTGGCGGCAATCTGGGCAAATCGCAGCCACGTCCCGGACGACACCCTCCCGGACACGGATACAGGCTGGGACGGCACCTTGGTCGATGGCGACGGCCTGCCCATCATCTATGAGGGTCCGGTCGTCAGCGTCTATGCAGAGGACGGCGAGTTCACAGACGACTTCGAGCCGGCGATCGACGGCTTCACCATCCAGGGCGGGCACCAGCAGGGCCAACCCACCAACATCACCACCGGTGGGCTGCCCAACGCGGTCCTGGCGCAGGGCGGTGGCGTCTTCGTCAATGGCTATGCGAGCTTCCTGCAGATCACGAACAACGTGATCCAGTCGAACGGTGGATCCTACGCCGGCGGCATCCGCGTCGGCACCCCCGACCTGGCGGATCCCAATGGTGGCGGAGACTGGGACCTCCAGAACGACAGCATCCGGATCGGCTTCAACCGCATCCTGGCCAACGGTGGTACAAATCTCGCCGGCGCCGTCGGCCTCTTCAACGGCACCGAGGCCTATGAGGTCGACTTCAACGACATCTGCGGCAACTTCTCGGCGGAATACGGCGGCGGCATCAGCCACTTCGGGATGAGCCCGGGTGGGTCGATCCACAACAACCGCATCTACTTCAACCGCTCCTACGATGAGGGTGGCGGGATCATGATCGCGGGCGAGCTTCCTGCCCCGAGCGATCTGGTACTTCCAGGCGCCGGTCCGGTAGACGTCTACGCGAACCTGATCCAGGCGAATCTGGGGAACGACGACGGCGGCGGACTGCGGTTCCTGATGGCCGGAGATTACGTCTACAACGTCCACAACAACATGATCGTCAACAACATCTCGACGCACGAGGGTGGCGGCATCAGCATCAACGACACTCCTAACGTCCGCGTCTACAACAACACGATCATGAAGAACATGACGACGGCGACGGCCATGACCAGCAACGGCGAGCCGGCACCGGCCGGACTCTCAACCGCGCGCAACAGCTCGCTGCTGCAGAACTCACTCCCAGTGGGATCACGGCTGTATAGCACCCCGCTCCTCTTCAACAACATCTTCTGGGACAACCGCGCAGGGACATTCCTCGGCGGGATGGTGACGGGCCTTGGTCTGCAGGGCGATACCAGCCCGCTCCACTACTGGGATCTGGGCAGCGCCGACAATCTCGCCGGTCTGGAGCCTACCTACTCGCTGTTGCAGGTGCCCGCCAACGGCAGCAACAACATCATCGGCGCGGATCCCGAGGTCATTGAGCAGTATGACACCTCAGTGAACCTCTTCGCCTGGCGGGGCAACCCCAACTTCGTCGACGCGATGATCGTCGCAGTGGAAGCGCCGGTGACGTTGCTCGGCAACTATCACCTCACCTCCACGGTTGTCACCACTGACCCAGAGGTAACGATCGACTCGCTCTCTCCCGCTGTCGATGCGGGAACAGATACGCTGTTCCAGCAGAACCAGAACGACACGGAGCTCCCGCCCGAACCTAGCGAGGACATCGACGGGAACCCGATACCCTACAACACGGAGAGGCCGAACCTCAACGACACGCCATATGACATGGGTGCGGATGAGGTATGGCCGCCCATGTTCCCGCTGACAGCGGGCCTGGCGGGGCAAGTTCAGGTGGCGGCGGCGGCGCGCCCGAGCACACTGGGCATCGCAGGTGTCACCAGCGTGCAGTCGGCACAGGCAACGTACAGGATCTACCTGCCGATCATCGGGATGGGAGATCAGAACAGGCCCACGTGGAGTGGCGATCTGGACAGCTTCGACTATGACAGCAGCACAGGCACCGTCTCGGTACTCGACGACGGCGAGCTCTTCTGGAACAAGCAGAGCTTCGGGAACAACCAGGAGGTCTACCTCACCTTCGAGTCGGTGGCAGCCACCGCCACGCGCCAGGATCTCGTGCTGAAGGCCAACGGCCTGTCCGATGGCCAGATCACGGCGGATTCGCGCATGATCGTGGTCAGCTACGACCCGTCGACCCGCACGTTGGGCGTCTCGACGCTCTCGCCCGGGAATGTCTGGCAGACCCACCTGACCTACAGCTATGTGGACTTTGAGGCGGGCGATCAGTTCGGAGCACGATCCACGCAGGGCGGCCTACTCGAAGTCTATCGCAACGGCCGGATGATAGGCGTCACCGACCTTTCAGGCGGACTGACGCCCTGGGCTTACAGCGGCGACAGTGGCTTCATCGGCGTCCGCTTCCAGGATGCAGCCGGCGTGGCATTCACGGAGTTCGGCGGCGGCACGATACCCTAGCGGACAGGTGGGGCTGGAAGTGCTGATGCGCGTCCAGCCCCGCTCAGCCCGAAGGGACCTTGAGGTCTTCTAGGGTAACGTCCAGAACAGCATCTACAAGGAGAATCATAATGACAGGAAACATCTCTAGACGCAGATTCAGCCGGCGAGACTTCCTGAAGCTGGGAGGCGGCGTGCTCGGCACGGCGGTGGCATCGGCTTTACTACCGAGGTCGAAGGCTCTGTTAGCGCCGATGCGCGTCGAATCCCAGGTGCAGGCGCTCAAGCCGGTGCAAGGCGCGCTGGCAGCCGCGGCTGACATTCCGCCCGACTTCCACTTCGTGGCAACCGATGGCTGGATCCATCTGCCGCCAGAGGCTGAGGTCGCGCCTTACCATCCCGACAACATGGCGCCGGAGCTGTTGACAACCTACATCTTCGGCTTCACCAACGTGACCGGCCTCTCAACAGAGCAGGTTTACGCGCAGAAAATGAAAGCGCAACTCACGGCGCCCATCTTCTCGCTTCAGGTGGGTCACGAGCCGGGTTGGGTCTTGAAGCTGACAAACCTCGGCCTGGCCATTCGACCGGACTTGATCGACGCGCACACGCTGCACTTCCACGGCTTCCGGAACGCGCTCCCCATCTTCGACGGCGAACCACACTCCTCTGTGGGCGTTCCCATCGTGCGCGACCTGAACTACTTCTACAAGCCGCACGACCCCGGTACCTATATGTACCACTGCCACTTCGAGGAGACCGAACACGTGCATATGGGCATGGTCGGCGGCTGCTTCATCAAGCCGGATGACTGGCGACCAGACAACAAGTACGCCTACGGCTTGAGGGACCTGGCCTACGGCCAAGGGCCGCCTCGTGACGACCCGGTCGTGGCGCACAGCGCCTACGATCGTGAGTATGTCATGACACTCAACGAGGTCTGGAGCGAGGCACACTGGGCAGACTCCCACGTGCAGTTGCCGGAGTGGTCGGATTACGCGCCGGAGTTCTGGCTGCTTAACGGGCGAGTGTACCCCGACACGATCGCACCCAACGGGTGGCGCGCCGCATCAACTGACGGCGGCGAGCTGACCACAAAGGCTACCTATGAGAAGCTGCAATTCCAGCCAATCTCATCGCTCGTGCACTGCAAGTCCCAAGAGCGTGTTCTGCTGAGGCTGATCAACCTCGGGTTCGAGGAGCAGTCACTCAAGCTCACGGGTTTGAAGTTGCACGTGATCGCCAAGGACGCGACGCTGTTGCGCGGCACAAATGGCGAGGACCTGACCTACATGACAGACACGGTTCTCATTGGTCCTGGTCAAAGCGTCGACGCGATCTTTGTGGCGCCCGAGGTCTCGGAGATGACGAAGCTGCTGCTCTACAACCGCAAGTACGGTCGTCTGAGCAACGGCGGGCACACGGGCTATGGTGGACAGATGACCGAGATCCACGTATATCCCGGGGACACCACGCTCTCCTCACAGAGCGAGCCCAACGAGTGGCCAAGCGAGCTAGTTCCGGAGGTATAGATATGTCCATACTACGTAGATTCAGACCGATCCTCGAGCGTGGGCCCCTCTTGCTCGCCCTGGCGATCTCTGTCATCGTCGCGACGGGAGGTGGCGTACAGCCGACGACGGCCGGTCACGAGGACTGGCCCGAGAACGGCATAATCTGCACGTCGAACGCGACGTCGACCTTCACCTTAGTCACGCAGACCGGGTACATCTCGCAACCTGACGGTAATGCCGTCTTCATGTGGGGGCTGAGCGAGAGCGGGCAGCCTTTCCAGCATCCCAGTCCAATCCTGTGTGTCAACGAGGGCAAGACGGTCACCATCGTCGTGAAGAACACGCTGCCCGACAACATCTCCCTCGTCTTCCCCGGTCAGGAGAACGTGCTCGCCAACGGCGCTCCCTCACAGCCGCAGTGGGACGCAAGCGGAAACCTTGTCTCGCTGGCGCCGGAAGCGGAGGCCAACGGCGGTAGCGTGACCTACAGCTTCGTCGCCGAGAGTCCCGGCACCTATCTCTATGAGAGCGGTACGGAGCCTCTGAAGCAGGTGAATATGGGGCTCTTCGGCGCCATCATCGTGCGCCCCACGGGCTACGATCCGGGCCTAGGCCACGCATATGCGTACACGGGCGAGAGCAGCCGGTACAATCCGGCCACAGAGTACATACTGTTGCTCTCCGAGATCGACCCAATGCTCCACATGGCCGTTGAGCAGGGGTTGCCCTACAACATGAACAACTATGTACCGCGGTACTGGCTGATGAACGGACGCAGCTTCCCGGACACCATCGCACCCAATGGGGCGGTCTGGTTGCCGAACCAGCCGTATGGCTCGCTGATACACATCCACCCGAAGGATGTGAACCCGTATCTAGATGCATCCGGCACGCCAACCACGACCGTCACCACCGACGCGAACCCGGCCTACAATCCGGAGCCGGCCTTGATCCGTTACTTGAGTGTAGGAAGTGAGGACTATCCGCACCACCCGCACGGCAACCACGAGCGGATCATCGCTCGCGACGGCAACGAACTGGTAGCAACGGCACCGTATACCGACGACCTGAGCTACGAGCGATTCACGATCGTCGTCGGGCCAGGCCAGACAATGGACGCGACCTTCTATTGGGAGGACGTCGATAAGTGGGATCCCAACGAGAATCCCATCCCGGTCACCATTCCGCAACTGCAGAATCTGGTATTCGGCACTTTCTACAGCGGTAGTCCATATCTGGGCAATGAGGACCAGCTGCCGGTCGGCACGCAAGTGCTGAACCAATGTGGTGAGTATTATCACATCGCTCACAACCACGCCCTGCACCAGATCACGGCTTGGGGCGTTGTCCTAAGCGGCCACATTACCTTCGCGCGTATCGATCCGCCGCTGCCCAAT
The DNA here is from genome assembly GCA_016927095.1 of Anaerolineae bacterium. The sequence continues at coordinate 9,028 of JAFGNI010000290.1, forward strand.
TCGTGTCCATAGGGCCGCTAGGCAGAGAAAGGATGATGTACATATGAAAACTCTCAGACGTCTCTGCACAATCCTAGGGGTTCTGGCCATCACCGCGGCGGCCCTGGGCCTCGTGACGGTGAGCGCCGGCAGCTCGATCGCCCTGGCGTCCCCCGCTGAGTTGGCGGCGAACATGCGCCCCGCAGCGGCCCCGCCACCGGTGCGACCGTTTGCCGACCCTTTGCCGGCGACAACGTGCACGCTCGTGGGCCAGACCCGCACCTGTGAGGTCTGGGCGATGGAAGGGACCACGACGATGCCGGACGGCGTTGTCGTCACCATCTGGGGATTCACGGACAGCGCGACCGGAACAGCGGAGCTTCCCGGACCGACCCTCGTGGTCAGCGAAGGGGAGCGCGTGGAGGTCATCTTCCACAACACGCTGGATCAGAATGTCTCGCTCTCCTTCCCTGGGCAAGCGATCTTCCCGCCGGATCTGATCGGCGTCGGACAGGGCCTCTCCAAGACCTATGCCTTCACCGCCACCAACCCGGGTACCTACCTCTATGAGGCAGGGCTGACCCCGAATGGTGGACGGCAGGTCGCGATGGGCCTCTACGGTGGATTCATCGTGAGACCGGCAACCGCAGGCCAAGCCTACAACGACGTAGTCTCGGCCTACGACGACGAGGCGCTCCTGATCTTCAGTGAGATCGATCCGGCCTTCAACGCCGCTCCGATGACCTTCAGCATGCAGGACTTCAGCCCGCAGTACTGGCTGATCAACGGACAAGCTTTCGCGGATACGCCCAACATCAGCACCACCGCAGGCAGCCGCGTACTCCTGAGAATGGTCAACGGTGGTATCGACCACCGCTCCATCAGCCTGCTTGGTCTGCAGCAGACCATCGTCGGCATCGATGGCGTCTCACTCCCGATCACACGCACCCGGACCGTGGTAGCCGAATCCATCGGACCTGGTCAGGCGGTAGATACCATCGCCGCGATCCCGGCCGGTGCCCAGACAGGCACGCTCTACACGATCTTCAATGGTGCGCTACAGAACCATAACGCTGATGCGCGCCTGACCGATGGGTCGCTTGCCTTCGGTGGTATGCTGACCTTCATCGAGATCACCGCCGGCACCGCTGCCAGCGATGGCGGGCCTGTAGTCACCTCGGCCGAGGCTGTTCCCAGCCCGACAGCCGGCGACACGGATGTTGAGCTGACCTTCGTGATCAGCGCCACAAATGGTGGCACCGTCGTTGCCTACCGCAGAGCCGTGGGCACAGTCCCGTCGGACGCCGGTACGCCGCTCACACCGGCTCCCGTGGTGACGGTCACCGAGATCGTCGCGGCGGCTGAGCTTGGCCTATGGGACTCTGACTACTATGAGTTCTACGTCAGCGGCCGGGACAACGATGGCGTGTGGGGGCCTGTCGGCTCCGCCATCCTCAACCTGGATAAG
>JAFGNI010000291.1 GCA_016927095.1 Anaerolineae bacterium
GACCGGTTGATCATCGGCCTATCGACGGTGAAGACCCACGTGAGCAACGTCCTCTCCAAGCTCAATGTGACCTCGCGCACCGAGGCGGTCTCCTTGGCGCTCCAACGGAACCTCATCGATGGCGGTGCCGCATGACGCCGGGAGCCAATCAAGCTGCGCACGTGCCCCCGCGGCATGGTATCCTCTCGCTTTCTCGCCTTTTCGCTTTCTCGCTTCCTCGCCCATTCGCTCATTTGCTGATTCTTCTGATGCTGCTTCTACCCGCTTGCACCTTCGTCGGGCCTGCTACGCCTGAGTTGGGACCTGCCGAGGTGACGGAGGCGTTCTACCGGTGGTACATCGGCTATCCCGGCAATGTGGTGGCGGACGACGCCTACCGGACGAGCCCCTACTTGGCGCAGGAGAAGATCGACCAGGTGGACGCTATGCGTGCTGCGGAGACGCGGGGCGGCGCCGATCCCTTCCTGCTGGCACAGGACATACCCGAGCGCTTTGAGGTGGGCGAAGCGACGATTGACGGTGAGACGGCGACCGTCCCTTTGGCACTGTACTGGAGTGGCAATCCTACGGCGACGATGCGCGAGGTGCGTCTCGCCTTGATCGATGGCGAGTGGCGGATCGTGGGGGTGGGGGAGGGGTGATCGACAGCTAATGCGGGAGGGGTTCGGTAGTGGCAAAGACCATAGGAGCGAGTTGAGCGTGACGGAAGTGCAGGATCTGGGATGGACGCGGGGCGCCAAGGGCCCAGAGCCCCAGTTCGGTCGCGATGGTCTCCTCGGCATCTTCGTCGGGGTGTAGCCACAGGCTCCTGTCTAGGTCCTGGATGATGGTGCTGGCTGTTATGGTCGGCGCTGATGGTGAAGCTGCCTGCGCGTTCAGGATGGCGTCAGCCACAACGTGTCCGATCTCGTGCGCTACGCTGATGACTTGAGCTGAGAGCCTGCGCGGCTCAGCGCCGTCTGTGTGCCAGCGGGTTGTCCAAGCGTAGTGCTTGTGCAGGTAGGCTGCATCGAACAGGGAGTCGTTGATCAAGACTCGCCCTGAGTTCCGTGCCCAAGCGGCTGGCGGTAGGTCCGGGTCCGACGTTCTCGCGATCGTGATGAAGCCGGCCTCTGCCAACGGCACGACAGGCCGGGCTTGTCGAACCAGCTCCAGGAACCGCGCCTCGCTGAAGGTTGCCGCGAAGTGATCCAAAACCTCAAGGACGACAGCGATCTCGCTCTGTTCCCAGGAGCCTGCAAAGCCTATGCCTGCGCTCTGCCAAGCGCGGATCTCTGACCACTGATCCAGACAGCCGCCGGTGCTGAGGCCACAGTGGTCTGCCAATGCTCCTATTGTGAGGCGGTCGTCACTGCGTGGGTGTAGATCGAGCCGGGGCGCATCGGCCAACGAGGGCCTTGGGCGCGCTCTTTGGGCGAGTGGCCTGTCTCCGGCCAGGTCCGCGTGGCCAGATACGTGCAGGGGCGCTACGAGTGCGACGATCACTGTGACCACAAAGACCGGAACGTGCCATACCTTCATCAGCCATGTTTGTGGTTTCCCTTTGCAGTGTGCTTGGATCTGAGTGTCCATGCTTCGTCTACGTGGCCTCCTCGGATATCCAGACTGTCTGGTGCGCCTTCGCCTGTGTCTCTTTCTCTGTCTGCTACCAGTGTAACGGGCAGGTGTTATGGAAGCGTTACTCAACCGTCCCAAGCGCGAGCTCAGTTGTAGTAAACACAAAGCGCATCTATAATATGGGTGGACTACGGTTGGCTGCCACGACGAATCGCACGAATCTCCACGCATCACGGACCGGCTCGCACTTGGCGTCGCCAAGATGAACGCGGGTCCCCAAGCCGGGTTCACCTGTTCTCTAACTAGGCTGCCGCAGAAGACACAGAGGCTGGAATAGTATGCCATCAACGTGACACTAGGGGACAACGTGGCGCACTACGTCTACCGGTTTGAGGTAGGATCTCGTGACGCGTCTAGAGATTAGGTTGCTGGGGGGCTACGGCATTCGCCTAGACGGCGAACTCGTGGAGGGTGTTGGCCGCGAGAAGGAACGTGCTTTGCTGGCCTACCTCGCCGTTGAGAGCGACCGGACACACCGGCGGGAGCGTCTGGCAGGGCTTCTGTGGCCCGATGATCCCGAGCGGAATGCACGTCGCAACCTGCGCGTCGTGCTATATCGGATTCGGAACATCATCGGAGATCGTGACGCCGCCCCGCCGTTCCTGCTGATAGGCACCGATGCGCTGCGGCTCAATCCCGATGCCGACCTCACGGTGGACGTGCAAGCCTTCGCCGCCTTGGTAGAAGCTGTGGCGGCGCACGACCACGAGCAGCTGGAGCGCTGCACGACCTGCGCTGATAGTCTGGCCCAAGCAGCTGCGCTCTACAGCGGCGACCTCCTGTCCGGGTTCAGCGTTGACAGCGCCGTTTTTGAGGAGTGGATTGTGGTGCAGCGGGAGCGCCTACACCGCCAGGCGCTCGATGTGTTTGATCAGCTGGCCACCTATCAGCTTGTGCAGGGCGCTTACCCCGAGGCCCTGTCTACGGCCCGACTACAGATCGCTCTCGAGCCGTGGCAGGAGCGCGCCCACCGGCAGGCGATGGTGGCGCTGGCGCGCTCTGGACAGCGGGCTGCAGCGGCGGCCCAGTATGAGAGCTGCGTGCGCGTCTTGGCGGAGGAGCTGGGGATCGAGCCGGAGACCGCGACAACGGCCCTCTATAGGGAGATCGTCGCGGGTGGAGTGGCTTCCGCTTCCACCGACGCGCTGCTCGCAGGCCAGGAGACGCCGGCCGGTGGCGACACGACGACCTCTGACGACCGTCATACCGGCGTCGCTTCGCCATCGACATTGGCGATCCGTGCTGAGACGCTGCCAAGTCTTGACGCCGAGCCGGCGGTGAGCCGAACCGGTGCTGACACAGCCGGAGGCTACGCCATCGAGGAGACCGGCGTTGCCGGCAGACGGTTCGTAGGCACCGAGCGACGCGTCATCAGCCTCCTGGTGGCGAATGTGGGGGACACGGCGCAGATTCCGCGGGATTTAGGTCTGGAGATCTGGGCCGAGTTGCTGGGTGAGGTCCTCGACGCGCTGCAGGCTGCAGTCGCCACCTATGGCGGCACGGTCATGCAGCGGCGCGAGACAGGGCTAGTGGCGGCCTTTGGCGCTGAGGCCGCCTATGAGGACATCCCGCAGCGCGCGGTGCTCGCTGCGCTGGCGATGACTGAGGCAGCCTTGCCGGTGGCGAACGAAGCTGAAGGCATGGGCAGGGACTTGACGCTGACGGTTGGGGTGACTACCGGGCCAGCGGTCGTCAGAAGCACGGACACGGGTGGTGTGACCGTGCACACCCAAGCGCTGGCGCAGCTCGAAGCGCTGCAGGCGCAGGTGCCGGAGGGGGCTGTCTGGGTCACTGAGGCGATGTACCGGCGGGTCGAGTTTGACTTCGACTGGGCGTGGCTGGGGGAGGGACGGGTCGGTCAGGAGGCGCCGGTGCATCTGTACCGGCCCGTGGCACCAGTCGTCACCCCAGCTGAGCATGAGGTGGGCGGCTATCACGTGCCACTGGTGGGACGGGAAGCCGAGCTTCAGGCGCTTCTGGACGCGGTCGAGCGGGTTCGGGCCGGCATTGGTGGTATCGTGACCGTGGTGGGCAATGCCGGCGTGGGGAAATCGCGGCTTGTAGCGGAGACCAGAGAACGGGAGTACGGAGCAGGTCGTGACGAGCAAGACGCACGGGGCGAACGGGTGCGGTGGGTGGAGGGGCGGTGGCTTTCCTACACGCAGGGCGTGGCATACCGCGGCTGGCAAGAGCTGCTGCGCCGGTTGTTGGGTCTGACGGAAGACTGCGACCGCAGGGTCTGCACGATGTTGGAGGATCGGGTCGCATCGCTCTGTTCTGATGGCGCGGAATCCATCACCCCCTATCTGGCACGCTTGCTGTCCCTGCCTTTGCAGGAGGCGACTGCCGCCAAACTTGACAGCCTCGTGGAGGGAGGGCTTCTTCAGGGCGCGATTTTCCAAGCCGTGTCAATGCTGCTGACTTGCGCAGCTGGGCAAGGGCCGCTGATCCTAGTACTCGAGGATGTCCATTGGGCGGATGATGCATCCTTGGCGCTGTTGGCGCACCTCCTCCCCCTTACCGATCGCGTCCCTCTGCTGCTGATCGCGCTGTTGCGGCCGCTGCGGGAGCACGGCGCGTGGCGTATGCGGGAGCTACTGGACCGTGACTATGCCCATCGCCATTCCGATGTGCCGTTGCAGCCCCTATCAGCAGATGACAGCCGGCGGCTGGTGTCACAACTCCTGGGCGCAGGGGTCGACAAGTCACCCGAGCAGGTTGTCAGCGTCCTGAACCGGGCGGAAGGCAATCCCTTCTTCGCAGCCGAGATCGTGCGATCGCTGTTGGATCGGGCGATGGCCGCGGATGCCCTGCCGGTGACGGTTCAGGAAGTGCTGATGGCCCGCATCGATCGCCTGCCCACGGCGGCGCGACGGGTATTGCAGCTCGCAGCCGTGGTGGGGCGGATCTTCAGCTATGACGTCCTGGCGGCCCTCGCCGTTGACGAGGGACCCGCAGCGGAGAGTGGGCTGCTGGACGACGCGTTGTTGGCGCTCATCCGAGCGCAGATGATCCGCGAGTATCGACCTGTAGGGGACGCCACGAGACCGCGGACTTTGGCCGAGGCTGGCGAGCGCGCTTACATCTTTGATCACGAGTTGACGCTGGAGGCGGCCTACAGTAGCTTGCTGCATCGCAAGCGACGCGTGCTACACCGCCGGGTAGCCGAGGCGCTTGAGCGGCTCTATCCGGAGCAGGTGCCTGCGCAGCTCGGGATGCTGGCCTACCATTGGGAGCGGGCAGGCGTTGCACCGCGCGCGGTCGACTACCTGGAGCGGGCCAGCGCGCAAGCTGCAGCCCAGTACGCCAATGCCGAAGCCGTTGACTACATCGCGCGGGCGCTGCGTCTGGTGCCGGAGTCCGACCTGGAGCAGCAGTATGCGCTGCGGCTGGCGAGGGAGCAGTTGCATCACCTGCGTGGTGAACGCGATGCGGAGGCGCAGGACCTCGATGCGCTCCAGACCCTGGCGGAAGCGCTGGATTCGCCAAGGCGGCTGGCGGAGGTCGCCGTGCGCCGGGCGCGGCGTTACGGGATCGTCGGGCGGCCAGATCTTGCACATGAGGAAGCCGAGCGTGCCGTAGTGATCGCGAGGGAGATTGGGGACGCGATGGTCGAGGCCGAGGGCCTGCTCTATCTCGGACAGGCCCTGCGCACCCATGACAGGCTGCCGACGGGTCTTGCCCAGCTGGAGCAAGCCCTTGAGCGGGCTCGCGCCGTTGGCGGTCACCTGTTGGAGGGTCGGATCCTCCGTGAACACGGGATCCGTTTGATCTGGGTCGCCGAGTTGGCGGAGGCCAAGGCCGTCCTCGAGGATGCCTTGGCGACCAGCCGTAGGAGCGGTGATCTGGTAGGGGAAGCGAAGGTGATCGACGCGCTGGCGCTCCGTAGCCTCTATGCAGCCGACTATGTTGGCGCACTTGAGCTGACCACGGAGGGTACGGCCCGCCACAGGCAGGTGGGCAACCGCTATGACGAGGGCTACAGCCTTGGCACGCGCAGTTGGGCGTTGTCGTTGCTCGGGCAGTTTGGCGAGGCCAAAGCGGCGGCTGAGATGTCCCTCGCACTCCTGCAGAAAGTAGGCGCCCGTCACGGCGTTGGGTATGCACTGACCCATCGTGCGCGGGTGCTGATGGAACTCGGGACATACCCTGCGGCTCGGGCGCTTTTCGGCGAAGTTGAGCAGACCACGCCCGGCGTTGGTGATCTCTTCCCGCTCCAGAGGGCCTGGGCCGGGTTGGCGATGGTCAGCTATCTGGCCGGAGATGGCCCGGCGGCGATCGCGTATGGCGAGAAGCTGATGGTCCACATGGATGTGGATGAGGAGCGGTGGGGGTGGTATCCGTATCTGCGCGTCTGGGCGCTGGTGGTGAGAGGACGCGTGAGGCTCGGAGAGGGCGATCTGAACGCTGCTGAGCGCGCCTTCACGCAGGCCAGCAACCTGGTTACGGATCCTGAGGTCACGATCATTGTCCGTCCCAACCTCGCACTGGATGTGCGGGCCGGACTGGCGGCGGTAGCCCGGGTGAGAGGCGATGCCTCAGCGGCAACGGCCCAAGTGACGCCGATGCTGGATGCACTGTTGGCGGGCGACGTGGCCGGCGCGATGGAGCCGATGCGGGTCTTCTTGGTGGCGCATCGCGTCCTGGCCTCCCAGGGCGATTTGCGGGCGGATGAGGTGCTCGCGGCGGGACATCGCGTGTTGATGGAGCGCGCGGCAACGCTCGATGATGAGGTACTGCGACAGTCGTATCTGGAGAAGGTGGCGGCAAATCGGGAACTCGTGGCGGCGTATCGGGCGATGGGAACCACGAATCTCGCGAATCTTCACGAATCGGTGAAAGGTCAGGCGTGACGTGACGGATTTCCGATGCAGCCCCTTACAGGACGTCCGAGTCCTGTCACGATTGGCGAGCGGCTGGTGATGTGATTCGCTGATTCCGTCACTCGCCCAGCTCGGCGGCGCCGGACTGGGCACGGCCCAGCGCGTCAAGGCCGTACTGCAGGAGGCGAGTGGCGCCGGTACCGGTGGCGCGGGGGAGGCTGCCTTCTTCGAGGGCCGCCGCGAGGGTGGTGAGGGTGCGGACAGTCTCGATGTCCTCCTGTAACCAGACGGTGGTGACATCGGGATAGGCGGCCTCGAGGGCAGCCAGATGCGCGGTCAAGCGAGCGGTCGCGGTTGCCAGATCGTCCTGCAACACGTCGTCGAGGGCGTAGAAGGCGACGTCACTGGTCCACGCGCCTATGGCGTGGTGGACGACCAGGACCTCGGGCAGTTTGGCCCAGGAAGCGCCGAAGGTCAATGATTCGGTGGTGCGCACGGCGCGGGCCGTTGCGGTGTCAACGTAGGTGAGCTCAACATCGCCGATGGCCTTGTCAGCCGGCGCGTGCTCCGCTGGGACTGCGACTTCGAGCACGATCCAGTAAGCCTCACCGGCGGCGATGTCCGGGATGATGACGCGCAGGCCGCCAGCGTCGGTGCCGGTGATCTGCACGGGCTGGAGGTTTTCAGCCTCACCTGCGTCGAGGGCAGCGCGGCCGATGGGCATGCCTACCTGATCGTGGCCGAAGAGGGCACGGGCCTCGACGCCTTCGTCAAGCGTGAGTGTCAGGCGGATGTCCTTACCGGCGAGGCGGTCGCGGCGGGCGAGCTCGGCGGCGAGGGTGCCGCCGACGGCGGTGGGATCGTCGACGAAGGCGTAGGTGCCGCCCGTGACGCCGGCGAGGGCGTCGAGCTCGCGCGCGTTGGCGTCCTCGCCAAAGGCGAAGGTTGAGACGCGGATGTTGGCGTCACCAACTGCGACGACGAGGTTGCGACGGATCTCCAGCCACTCGGTCACGCCGTCGGTGGCCTCGCCGTCCGAGAAAAGGAAGGCGTGGCTGAGCGTGTCGGCCTGTGCGTAGCGGGCGGCCTCCTCCACGCCGGCCAGGAGACCGAGATTGACATCCGTGCCGCCCAGAGCGACCAATTGGCCCAGCGCCCGGTTGAGTTGGCTCAAGGTGAGGTCAGCGACGGGCGTCGCCGGCAGCACGACGCGAGTCTGGTTGTCGAAGTCGATGATGCCGATGGTGTCCTGCGGCCGCATCTCAGCGTAGAGCGCGCGCATCGCGTCCTGGGCCCCGCGGAGCTTGGCGCCGGCCATGGAGCCACTGGTGTCGACGACGAAGATGTAGTTGACGGTGGGGGCTGCCGTGCCGGCGGCAGTCCCCGCGGCGATGTCCCCGGCCTTGAGGGCGATCTCGAGGTAGTGGGTGGCGTCAGGATCACGTGGTTCCGCGAGGGGAATCCGGACGAGGCCGTAGCGCAGGGCTAAGGCGCCAGCGCTCTCGTCTTCGCGTGGACCCGGGATGCGGACTCCGTCGAACGGCTCGATGGCCGGCAGCACAATCTGTTCTTCGCCGATCGCGAGGCCATCGCGGACAAGCGTCGCGATCCCTGCCGTCGACGGCGGGCCGAAGTCGTTGTGGCGCCGGATGAAGAGCCCGCTCCGCGGCAGCGGCACGGACGCCGCGACCAGGGGGAGGGGCGTGGCGGTTGAGCCGGCCGGCGCGGTCGGGCGCGGAGTCGGGGTAAGATAGACCGGCGTCGCCGTGGGGGTTGGCGACGGCGTCACCGTAAGCGTGGACGTGGACCGCGGCGTGCGCGGGGGTATCGGCGTGAAGGTTGGCGTCACGGTGGGCGTGACCGTGGTCGTAGGCGTGTCCGCCGGCGCAGGGGCAGGCGGCGGCTCGGGCAGCATCAACATCAACCCGATGAGCAGGGCGACGATGAAGAGGATGAGCAGCAGCGCGATATCGAGTGTCTTGGCGGCGCCTCGGAACATGCACTCCCTCTGTAGCCGGAAAACCGACTGCGGGGCAAAATGAAGACCGGGCTGCTGCAGTCACGCAGGGGGAGCATGGCTGCAGCAACCGGTCATTCACTAATGCATAACGATAGCGGTGGCGAAGGGTTACGGGTGGGGAGGGGGAATTCGGGGAATTGGTGCTGGGTGCGGGACACTGGATACTGGATGCTGGATGCTGACCGCTAGC
>JAFGNI010000292.1 GCA_016927095.1 Anaerolineae bacterium
GCCGGTACACATCACCGGGGCGGTTGACATCACCGCTTGCACGGGCCGAGGCGGAGTATCGGGCTTCCTCCACACACTCCGGAGGTTACCGTTGCGGGACAGCGCCGGATTCACACCGGACTTCCTCACTTAGGCATCTGTCTGGGCGTCCGACAGACGCACCTCAACCCCAACAGCTACTCGTGACGAAGTATAACACGTGTACAATGGGTTTCAAGCTCATGTGCACCGGCACGACAGCCGTGATCGGGAACACGGTAGGATACAAAGACAGACACGAAGGAGGTTGTATGCGTGCAAAAGTCTCTTTGGTCACCGGGGCCGCCGGTGAGGTGGGTCAGGCCCTGATCCGCAGCCTGGTCCAGTCACACGCAGAAGCGGCCCGCGACGACGCCAGCGACCACCGCCGGATCCTGACCCTGGACCTGAAGCCCCTGCCTGATGACCTGGCGCAAGACGTGATCCAGATCCAGGGAAGCATTCTCGACAGCTCCCTACTCGACCGCATCATCAGCGAGTATGAGATTGAGGAGATCTACCATCTGGCGGCGCTGCTCTCGACCCGCGCGGAGTTCTCGCCGGACGCTGCCCACCGGGTCAACGTCGAGGGCACGATGGGATTGCTGCACCTCGCCGCGCAGCAGTCGGAATGGCGCGGGGCCCCCGTCAGGTTTCTCTTCCCCAGCTCAATTGCCGTCTTTGGGCTCCCGGACCTCCAGACCAAGCAGACCTACGCCCGGGTCCGGGAGTGGGAATGGAACTACCCCACCACGATGTATGGCTGCAACAAGCTCTATTGCGAGATGCTCGGCATCTACTTCAGCCGGTACTACCGCCAACTTGCGGCGGACCGGCCCACGAGCCTCGACTTCCGCTGCGTCCGGTTCCCGGGGTTGGTCAGCGCTTTCACGCTTCCCAGCGGCGGCACCAGTGACTATGGGCCGGAGATGCTCCACGCCGCCGCCCAGGGAAAGCCCTATGCATGCTTCGTCCGCGAGGATGTGCGCATTCCCTTTATGGCCATGCCCGACGCCGTCAAGGCGTTGATCGATCTGGCGCGAGCGCCTCAGGACGTGCTCAGCCGTCCCGTCTACAACGTCACGAGCTTCAGCCTCTCGGCGGCCCAATTCCGCGAGTATGTGCTGCGGTTCTACCCCCATGCGGAGATCACCTTTCAGCCCGATATCAAGCGCCAACGGATCGTCGACACCTGGCCCGCGGATCTGGACGACAGCGCCGCGCGCCGGGACTGGCATTGGCGACCTGACTACGACGTCAACCGCGCCTTTGAGGACTATCTGGTTCCCAATATCAGCAACCGCTATGCGTAGCGTCGCGGTGAGAAACGCCGACCGGGGCAGCTTGCTTGGCGCAAGCTGCCCCGGTCGCTTTTGAGCAGCACACCCTCAGAAAAGCGAGAGCTGCTCCGCCTCTGGCGGCGGGGTGTACGTCTCCGGTTTGAGGTTGCCGTCCAGCAACTCCTTCAGGCGTTCGAAGTCGGCCTCTACCACAGGGCGCAGGCTCGGCTGGTGGAGTGCAGCTGCAGGATGGTACATCGGGAAGTAGGTATGTTCGCCCACCTTCCGCGGCTGGCCATGCACGACGGACACCTTCTCGTCGGGGAATGCACGCGCCATCGAGTGGCGTCCCAATGTCACGATCACCTGGGGCTTGATAACCTCAATCTGCTGATCCAGGTACGGTTTGCAGGCTTCCACCTCATCGATCTGCGGATCACGGTTCGCCGGCGGGCGGCACTTGATGACATTCGTGATGAAGACACGCTTGCGATCGATACCCGCCTTCTCCAGGAGCTCATCGAGGAAACGGCCTGCTGCCCCTACAAAGGGGAGGCCCTGCTGGTCCTCGTGAAAGCCCGGTGCTTCGCCAACAAACATAATCAGGGCGTCCACGGGCCCCGCGCCCGGCACTGCCTTGGTGCGCCCGACGTGCAGTGGGCACAGGGTGCACTTACGTATTTGATCGTGAATCTCCTTGAGGGCTTTCTGCCGGTCCATCCCAGCTTCTCCTTTGTCTACACCACAGCAACCTTATCTATCCGCAGGTCCTCCAGAAGTGCGCTGAGACTCTCCCGCACGCGGACGACGTTCTCGACGTGGCTTCCAACCAGCTGCAGCTGCATATAGTAGGCGTCCTCCCCGTTGGCATAGTACCGCTCTAGCCGGGAGTGATGCGAGAATCCGTACTTGGTATAGAGCGCCTGAGCAACGTCATTGGAGACCCGCACTTCCAGGCCCACGAGGTGCGCACCATCGTGAGCGGCTTGGTCGACCGCCGTCAACAAGAGGGCCTCGCCCAGCCGCTGTCCGCGCCATTCAGAGCGCACAGCCAACGTGCTGATGTGGCCCCGCCGTCCCTCGACGCGCATGCCGGCAAAGCCCAGCAACCGGGCGGTCCGCTGGCGCCGGTGATCATGCCAGGTACGTGTCAGCGTTGGATCAAGCAACTCCAGCACGAAGTAATGGGCCTGAGGGTTGAAGTAGATCTCCTGCACGTAAGCGGATTCGGGCCATGGATCGTGGAAGACCTGGCGATCCAGAGAGACCACAGACGGGATATCGCGACCTTCCATAGGTCGGAGGCGAAAGTCATGATCGGTCATCGTGCATAAAGCGGCAGCAGAGCGGACGGCGCGTCCACCTGGTTCGCGCGCACCCGCCCCCATGCCAAATCAGCCAGGTAACCGGCCCTTCTAAGGTGTTGGGCCGGCTTGGGAATCTCCAAGCGGCCACTCAGTCGCTGCAGCGTTTCGCGGCCCGCCGCATCCAGCTCGCCCACAAGCATCGCAGGCATCTCGATGGCGCCGGCCAACTCTCCCCACGTGACGACCTGGACGCCGGTCTCAGCGCGCCAATTGCCCTCGCGCCAGCGGTACCGCGCGTATCCCACGCGACTGCGCCCCGCCCTGAAGACCGCGTATAGCGGACGTGTATCCTGCGGTTGTGCGGCGGCAACGATATCGAGCGTGGTAATGCCGACCAGCGGCAATTTGCGCGAGGAGGCCAGTCCCTTCGCCACAGCGACGCCGATCCGCACGCCTGTGAACGATCCCGGCCCAATACAGACCCCGATCGCGGACAGATCGCGGGCTGTGAGATTCGAAGCTTCCAGCAGTTGGACCACCCGCGGCAGCAGTGTCACGGTGTGGCGATTGGCGGATTCCCACGTGCATTCAGCACGGAGGGTCATCCCATCATGAAGGGCTATGCTGGCACGCCGGGTGGCAGTATCAATGGCTAGTAGCATCAGATTCCCAAAAGCTCCTGGCGGAAATCTTCCAGTATGCCCTGGTGTTGCTCGCCGTGGGCACGGAAGACCAACGAACGCCGATATTCATCGAGCATCCGCAGGTGCACCCAAAGGTATTCAGCCGGAAGAAGACCCGGGTGCCGGTCGGGCCACTCCACCAAGCAGACGGCGTCGGGATCGCCCAGGATCTCCTCCAATCCCAACATGTCCACCTCGCTGACAGAATTAAGGCGATAGAGGTCGATATGGTAGAGCAGCAGATGGTCCTGGTGGCGCTGATGACGGCGCACGAGGACATAGGTGGGGCTGATCAGACGTGTCGTGGCCCCCCAGCCCATGCCGACCCCTTGGGCGAAGACCGTCTTCCCTGAACCCAAGCCCCCCTCCAGCGCCACAATCTCGCCGCCACGGAGATAGCGCCCCAGCCTCGCCCCCAGGCGACATGTCTGGTCAGGGCTGCGGCTGATGAACTCCAAGGTATCCTTAGTTAGAATTGGCATAGACGATTTCTGGCAGCCTAGATGCGCTGAGATGGCGTACCTGAGTTCTGGGGCCACGCCTCACGACGAGGCGTAGGCCGGATGGGACCTCGATGATATCATTATACTACAAGCATGAGCAGTTCCAAACAATGCTCGAACTACGAGCCTACCACGAGGTGCAGCAGACGCGTCGCGGCGCGCTTGGCCCCGGGTTCGCTCTCGCCCGTCGGGCCCACACAGGAGGGGCATCCCTCCGCGCATGGGCACCCGCTCACACGCTCCAGAGCCGCCTGGGCAAGGCGGGGCCAGAGGTCGACGAGCCGCGGGGTGAGCCCCACGCCCCCGGGGACCTCATCATAGAGGATAATCACCGGCTGTCCGGTCTCGCTGTCACGAGCCTCAACGGCGGTCCCCAGATCGCCGGGGTCACACATGAGGAAGACCGGGGCCAGATTGCGAAGAAGGTAGCCCAGGCCGCTCAGCGCCGTCCGCGCGCCGCGCGCGCGTTCGACCTCTCGATGGCAGACCGGGCAGAGGCTGAGGAGGTTTTCGGGCGCGTGCGCCAGCCGAAGCGCCATCGCGCGGGCATATTGCGCCATGTAGGTGCGCAGTGGCGTCAGGTGATGCACCTCCAGGGGATGGTCCGGGGTCGCGGGCTGACCACAGAGCCGGCAGCGGTGGCCGTCGCGCGTTAGGACAGTCTGCCGAATCTCGGGCCAGTCGGGCCCATAGTCCAGGGGCGCAATCATCGTCCC
>JAFGNI010000293.1 GCA_016927095.1 Anaerolineae bacterium
GAGCGGCGTGCCGAGTTCCATGAAGCGCTCGACGCCGTTGGTTTCAGGGAGCTTGCGACGATGTAGGTTCTTCGTAATGGCTGGTCGTGGGGGTTGGAACGCCTTGGGCGTTCCAACCCCCACGGCCTTTAGCACTCTCCGCACTGGATTCGTCCCCACGCCGAAACGCATTGACAGTATCGTTCTTCTTGACAGAGCCCCAGGGTAGTGTACAATACTTCGGTGCCGAACTATTCGGTGCCGAATAGTTCGGAGTCTGAAGTCTTGTGAATGGTCCGGCGGGTTCGTACCTGATAGGGGGCGGTGATGGTCCAACAATCGCAGAGTATTGCCCTCGAGGCAACGCGGAAGTTTCTAGCTCTGTATCGATATCTGCGCCATTATGGGCGCCACACGCAATGTGACGGCGTGCGCGGACGTGACATGTCGACGTTGCGCTACCTCCATGAGGAAGGTCCCCTAACGATTGGTCAGATCGCAGAGTACCTGTTTATCAGCGCCAGCTCGACATCAGAGCTGGTCTCAAGGATGGAAGAGGCCGGTTACGTGGCGCGACGGCGATCCCGCGAAGATTCGCGCGTCGTGTTCGTCGAGCTGACGCCCAAAGGTCAGCAACTTGCCGAAGCGACGCCCACAGGGGGGATCCCGCTCCTGCGTGAGCGCATCAAGGCGCTGGGCGATGACGAGTTGGGCCGGATCGATGAGGCATGCTCGCTGTTGTTACAGGTTATGGAGATAGATGCCCATGCATTCGAATAGTGCAGTGAAGCCAAAGGAAGAGTCGACCGATCTACGCATCTTGTGGCGGGCCTATGGGTACTTGCGGCCCCACTGGTTGCTAGCTCTGGGCGGCTACACGCTTCTTTTTGTGGTCAACGGTCTGTCTCTGCTCAACCCTCAGCTCATCCGAGGGGTTGTGGACCGGGGCATTGCGTTCAAAGACCTGGACTACCTTGGTTGGATGGTCCTGGCGCTGATAGGGTTGGCCGCATTGCAGGGCATACTTGGTTACTTCCAGGGAAAATGGATCGAGAAGGGCTCGCAGAATGTGGCCTACGATCTGCGCAACCAGATCTACACAAAGGTCTCGTCGCTCTCCTTTTCCTATCACGATCGCACTGAGACCGGTCAACTGCTTGCCCGCGTGATGCACGACGTCGACCGGTTACGTTTTCTGAATGGGCGGGCGTCTATGCGGCTCATCGAGGGTGCCGTGATGATGGTGACTACGGTGATCATCGTGATGCTGATGAACCCGCGGCTCGCGCTTCTCTCGTTGCTCTCCATGCCGATTCTTACGCTCCAGGCCTACTACTATTCCAAGCGCATGCGACCGATGTGGCGCTCGCTGCGTGACAAGATATCGCAGATGACCTCATGGGTGGAGCAGAATCTACGGGGAGCCAGGGTAGTCAAGGGCTTCGCTCAGGAATCGGCTGAGATCCAGAGGTTCTCCGAGCAGAACGAGGACTGGCTGCAGGTGGCCCGGGATTCGGCCCTCGTCCGGGCGATCAATGATCCTCTTGTGGTCCTAATCACCAACATCAGCACGATCTTTATCATCTGGTATGGGGGGCGCCTGGTCGCGCAGGGCGCGTTGACGCTAGGTGAGCTGATCGCCTTCAACGCGTATATGGGCCAACTAGCGGGACCTATGCGGGTGTTGGGACGGATGATCCCCTTCCTGACTGAGGCGGCGGCAAGCGGCGAGCGGATCTTCGAGGTGCTCGATACGGAGTCGGAGGTCAAGGAATCTCCCGATGCGGTAACGCTGGCGGCGGTTGAGGGGCGTGTCAGCTTCAAGGATGTTTCCTTTGCATACTTCGGGCGGCGTTTGGTGCTGGAGGATGTGAGTCTGGAGGCGGCGCCAGGGGAGGTCGTGGCGCTGCTCGGCACGACGGGTTCGGGCAAGTCCACGATCATCAACCTGATCCCCCGTTTTTATGACGTGACACGGGGGAAGGTCCTGGTCGATGGCCACGACGTACGCGATGTGACGCTGAATTCGCTCCGCGACCAGATCGGGATCGTTCTTCAGGAGACGACGCTCTTTGCTGCAAGCGTACGTGAGAATATCGCCTTCGGTCGGCCGGAAGCAACGGAGGAGGAGATCGTTGAGGCGGCCAGAGCGGCGCAGGCGCACGACTTCATCCTAGAGATGCCCCAAGGGTACCAGACACGGGTTGGGGAACGCGGATCCACGCTCTCGGGCGGACAGAAGCAGCGCATCGCAATAGCCCGCGCTCTGCTTAAGAATCCACGCATCTTGATCCTGGACGACGCGATGTCGAGTGTAGACACGGAGACTGAGCGCCTGATCCAGAAGGCACTGGCAAAGCTGATGGAGGGACGCACGTCCTTCGTCATCGCTCAGCGGCTCAGTACCGTGCGCCTTGCCGATCAGATTCTGGTTCTGGACAAGGGACGTGTAGTAGCCCAGGGGACACACGAGGAACTTCTCAATACCTCCGGCCTGTATGCTGACATCTACGAACGCCAGCTGCGACCGCAGGAGGTAAAGGAGCTGATGCTCAGAAGCGGTGCTCGGAAGCGGTTGGCACGGGACGGACGTAACGAGGGGCGCTCAACGGCTGAGGGTACACTGGCCAAGGTCGCGGTGCCGGGGGCATAGGGGGCGGACGATGAGCTTCTCAATTGGGACGACAAGCGTAGGGCACGGCCCTGGCGGCATCCTGCGGGGCTTCGCCGATGAGGATGAACGAGGACGCGTGTGGGATGCTCACGTCGTGTCGCGTATGCTGGCCTATCTTAAGCCGCATTGGGCCAGTATGAGCGTCGCGTTCGTGCTGACACTGATCTCAGCGGGGCTAGGGCTGGCTGTACCGTACCTTATCAAGATCGCGATCGATCAGCACATCGTGAACCGCGATCTGGCCGGCCTGGACCGGATCGCGTTGCTCACCATGGGCGCCTTCATTGGCCTCTACCTCTCATCCGCGGTCCAGCAGTACCTCCTTTCGCTAACGGGACAGGAGGTGCTTGGCGAGATGCGCGGTCAGTTGGTGCGCCACCTTCAGGACCTGCACCTTGGCTATCACGATACCCACATCATCGGTGTAACGATCTCCCGCGTCTTTAGCGATGTTGGGGTGATCAACGACCTGTTGTCCCAGGGGCTGATCACACTCGCCAGTGATGTGTTGACGCTGGTGGGTATTATCGTGGTCATGGTTCTTATGAGCCCCAGGTTGGCATTGCTTAGTTTCTCTGTGGTGCCACTGATGGTGGTCGCCACGATGATCTTCGCTCGGCACGCCAAGGTCGCGTTCCGCGAGAC
>JAFGNI010000294.1 GCA_016927095.1 Anaerolineae bacterium
GAGCTCTACGACCGCTATCATGACCAGGGCTTCGAGATCCTCGGGTTTCCCTGCAACCAGTTCATGAATCAGGAGCCGGGAAGCAATGAGGATATCCAGCAGTTCTGCCAACTGAACTATGGCGTTAGCTTCGCGATGTTCAGCAAGGTTGACGTGAATGGGGACAAGGCGCATCCGCTGTTCGAGTATCTCAAGAAGGAGGCGCCCGGGGCACTGGGTGTCAAGGCCGTGAAGTGGAACTTCACCAAGTTCCTCGTGGACAGGCAGGGGAAGGTACTGGAGCGGTTCGCGCCGAGCGTTGAGCCTGCGGAGATCGCTCCGGCGATCGAGAGACTGCTGAACACGGAAGCGGCGCTGTGAAGCGACGAAAGCGCATTGATCTTGACTGGCCCGGGAGTCGTTGTGGACTCATAGGTATTTCCTGGAGGTGTGCGCTATGAGAATGGTTGAGAAGAAACCCTGTTTCGGTCTGATCGTGGGCACGCGTGGCTTCTTCAACGCTGAGCTGGCGCTCGGAGTGCGTCGCAAGCTGTTGGGGATCCTTGATGCCAGGGGCTATGACTATGTCATCACGCCGGAGGACGCTACGCCATGCGGCGCCATCGAGACGCGCGAGCACGCCAAACTGGCAGCGGACTTGTTCAGGCAGAGCGCCCACCGTATTGATGGTGTGATCGTCGTTCTGCCCAACTTCGGGGATGAGCTCGCCGTCGTGCAGACGCTGGAGATGGCCAGCCTCAACGTACCCGTGCTGGTTCAGGCCTGCGACGATGACGTGGACAAGCTCTCTGTGGCGGAGCGCCGAGACGCCTTCTGCGGGAAGTTGTCCGTCTGCAACAACCTATACCAGTACGGCATCCCCTTCACCAATACCACGTACCATACCTATGCTATTGAGAGTCCCGAGTTCGAGAGAGACCTCGGGTTCTTCTCGGCGGTCTGCCGCGTCGTCAACGGCCTGCGTCATGCCCGCAT
Organism: Anaerolineae bacterium; assembly: GCA_016927095.1. The sequence continues at coordinate 976 of JAFGNI010000294.1, forward strand.
CGGGGCGATCGGCGCCCGCCCTGCAGCGTTCCAGACCGTGCGGTACAGCGAAAAACTGCTCCAGGCGACGGGCATCACAGTCGTACCCGTGGATCTCTCGGAGATCATCTTTGGCGCGCAGTCGCTCAAGGACGGCGACCCTGATGTCCAGGCCAAGTTGATGGCCATCCGCGATTACGGCAGGATTCCAGACACCATCCCGAGTGGCAACGTACTCAAGCAGGCGAAGCTCTCGGTTACGATGGATAGGTGGATGGAAGAGAACGAGTGTGATGCCAGCGCAGTGGAGTGCTGGAACTCGATTCAGAAGAACTATGGGTGTGCTACTTGTGTATCAATGGCGATGATGGGCGACCGGCTGATGCCAAGCGCCTGCGAGGTCGACGTTATGGGTGCCGTCTCGATGTACGCTTTGTTGCTGGCGTCGGGTAACCCACCGGCGTTCCAGGACTGGAACAACAACTACGGTGACGACCGCGATATGTGTCTCAACACGCACTGCAGTAACTTCCCCAAGAGCTTCATGGGCGCTGAGGTCGAGATATCGAATCTCGACATCCTCGGGGCTACGCTGGGGCCGGACAACTGCTTTGGAGCGGTGAAGGGACAGGCTGCGCCCGGCCCGATGACCTTCTTCCGCGTTTCTACCGACGATCCGATGGGTGTGCTGAAGGCATACCTGGGTGAGGGCGAGATCACCAATGACCCCGTCGGCAACTTCACAGGCGGGTCTGCCGTGCTGCGTGTTTCGAATCTGCAGGGGCTGCTAAACTATATGGTCAAGAACGGCTTCGAGCATCACACCGCCGTGACCCGCGGTCACGTGGCGGCTGTGCTGAACGAAGCCATAGCGACGTATCTGGACTGGGATCTGTACTGGCACAACGAGGGGTAGGGGATTGGGCTTCGATTCCGCACTGAGGCCGGAGCATCGGTCGATTGACGGTGCTCCGGCCGTGGCGATGGCCAGTGCCGCTAGGCCCAGCCGTGGACATAGCCAGTCTCATACATAGCGACGACGTTCTCGGGCGCGGTGTTGGCCTGAATGTTGTGACAGGGAGCGAGGATGTAGCCGCCGCCCTTGCCGAGGATCTCGAGGTTGGCGAGGACCTCGTCGCGTACGTCGTCCGGGGTGCCAAAGGGCAGCGTTTGCTGGTTGTCGACGCCGCCGTGGAAGATGATGGCTTGCCCGAAGTCGCGCTTCAGCCCCTCGCGCTCCATTCCGACACACCGCCACTGGATGGGGTTGAGCACGTCAATCCCCGCGGCAATCATATCGGGAATGATCTTGCGCACTGCACCGTCGCTGTGGAAAAAGACGTAGGCGCCTGCACTGTGCGCCAGATCAATCATCCGCTTCATCCTGGGAATCAGGAAGGTGCGAATCTGCTTCGGCGAGAAGAGAAGCGATTCCTGCGATCCCATGTCTTCGGCAACGTAGGAGACGTTCACCTGTCCGGGAATCGCCTCGTAGATGCGCGTCGTGTTCTCATAGGCGAAGTCGAAGAGCTTGTCCAGGCAGTAGTGGACGATCTCGGGGTTGACGACAAGGTCCATATACGCTTGTTCCAGACCTCGTAGGGTGCAGTAGGTTAAGAACGGCTCCGATCCTCCACCCCGAACGGCATGAGCTTCCTGTCCGTTCACTTGCTGAGGGATATCGCCGTAGTCGAACCAGTCAGCCGATGGCCATACATAGGCGTGCTCGATCTGTTCGACCGTGTCGTAGCCCGCCAGCGGATGGTTCATAGCCTCGCTGTAGACGCCGGTACCGTAGTCGACGTCCTTGTGGCGCACCCCATACATGTCGGCGCCGGGCTTTAGTGGTGGTCCAACGTACCTGGGGCCCACGTTCACAAGATAGTCGATGTGCAGGCGATCGGCCATCTCCCTCTCCGTTGCGACACCCAAGTGCCGCATCACGCTGCGCGTCGCCTCAGGCGTTGCCCAGTAGTCCATCGGCACGCGATCCGGGGTTTCCCGGTTCAACACGGCGAGCCATCGTTCTTTGGGGGTCATCGATTCTTTGGGCATTGTGTGCTTTCCTCGCTCTACTGAGATGGCGGCTACGGGTCCCATTCTAGCCGGGGTAGAGCCGTGAGCAACTGATGCCGCAGCTTGTTCTGCAACCTACCGCCCTGAACTTCTGCAACTTGCCCGCACGGTCGCGCTGAGTACAATCTTGAACAGCCGTTCTGTATGAGCCGCATCCGGCGGCGCCAGGCATAGGCACATAACGGGATGAGTGATAGGGCAACTAAGGAGCCCATAATGACAGCGTTCGCCCTGACATCCGAGCAACTCGATGTTGTTCAGATGTCCGTTGGCAGCCGGATCTATCTTGAGGGCGCGGCTGGAACGGGAAAGACGACCGCAGGGGTGGTGCGGCTTACCACTATGCTTGCTGCGGGCATTCCCGCCGATCGGATACTGATCCTAACGCCGCAGCGGACGCTGGCACAACCGTACGTCGATGCGCTTCGTCGGCCTGCTCAAGCCAGGGGAGGCGAACCCAGTGTTGCTACCGTCGGCGGGTTAGCGCGGCGGATGATCGATCTCTTCTGGCCGCTTGTCGCAGAGGAGGTGGGCTTTGGTAACCCCGACGCGCGTCCCTCGTTTCTCACGTTGGAGACCGCGCAGTACTATATGGCGCGCGTGGTTGGCCCGCTGATCGATCGTGAGGGTTACTTCGAGTCAATCACCATCGATCGAAATCGTCTTTACAGCCAGATCCTCGATAATCTGAACAAGTCTGCCGTGGTCGGTTTCCCGCCAACGGAGATTGCCGAGCGCCTGAAGGGGGCCTGGATGGGCGAGCAGGCGCAAGCCATGGTCTACGATCAGGCGCAGGCCTGCGCGATGGCTTTCCGAGCCTACTGTCTGAAGCATAACCTGCTGGATTACTCACTGCAGATGGCGATCTTCGCCGAGCATCTGTGGCAGGAGCCGCTTTGCCGAAACCACCTCACGGCATCCTATGTACACTTGATCTTTGACAACGTTGAGGAAGACACGCCTGTCGCTCACGACGTGATTTTCGAGTGGCTGAGGACTTCCGAATCTGCACTTGTGATCACGGACCACGGTGCGGGCTACCGCAGCTTCCTCGGTGCCGATCCGATGAGCGCGCGCATGCTCCGTGACCTAACCGATGTTCAGATCACGTTCTCACAGTCATTCGTCCTATCACCCGCAATGGCGGCTTTGGGTGATGTCCTGTCCCGGATCCTCCGCCCGGTTGCTGTGCCTCTCGATGATTCTGCGCCTGCCGCCCATGTCCGAGGAGAGGCGGAGCTCTTACCTGTCATTCCAGCTAACCTCGACGGGGCCACGGTAGCGCCTGTGGAGCCGACCGACGTGTTGCACTTTGGCAGCCACCGGTTTCACCCGGAGATGTTGGACTGGGTCGCTGCCGAGGTGCACCATTTGGTGCATCAGGCGGGTGTTGCACCGGGTGAGATCGTGGTGCTAGCCCCATTTCTTACAGATGCGCTTCGATTTTCGCTGGCGTATCGCCTTGAGCATCTCGATGTTCCCGTGCGCTCACACCGCCCCTCACGCGCGCTACGCGACGAGCCGGCGACGCAGACGCTGTTGACACTGGCTGCGCTGATCCATCCGTCCTGGCGTATCGTGCCCTCAAAGTACGACGTGGCTTACGCTCTGACATACGCTATTGCCGGTCTCGATCTGATCCGCGCCCAACTGCTCGCGGACATCGTATACCGGCACCATTCGGGTGTGCCCGAGTTGACACCCTTTGATGCGATCCGCCCCACGGTGCAGGAGCGGATCACGTTCACGTTTGGAGAACGCTATGAGGCGCTACGGGC
>JAFGNI010000295.1 GCA_016927095.1 Anaerolineae bacterium
CTTCACCTATATCAGCCCCTCAGTCAAACGCCTGCGCGGCTACGAAGTCCATGAAGCGCTCATACAGCCGCTGGATACCGTCCTCACACCGGACTCGTTGCAACTGGCAGCCAGCGCCTTCAGGGAGGCGCTAGGGAAGGAATTCTCATCGGACGCAGACCCTTCCCGTTCGCGCGCCCTTGAACTGGAAGTTACCCGAAAGAATGGTAGCACGGCGTGGACTGAGACAACCATCACGTTTTTGCGCGATGCCTCAGGGTCACCGGTGGAGATGCTGGGCGTGTCCCGCGATATTACGGCGCGGAGGGAAGCCGAGAAGGCGCTGCGCCAAAGTGAACGCCGTCACCGGCTGCTGGCAGAGAACTCCACGGACGTGATCTGGACCGCTAATCTGGACCTGCACTTCACCTACATAAGCCCGGCAATCGCGCGCCTGCGGGGTTACAGTGCGGAAGAAACGATGGCGCAGTCGCCCTGGCACATTCTGACGCGCCAATCCGCAGAGATCGCCAGGCAGGCGTTACGGGAATCTATGGCCCTTCAGGATGACCCTGACCGCACCCACGGTGGCTCGCGCACGCTTGAACTGGAACTCCAGTGCCGGGATGGCAGCACCGTATGGACCGAGACCACCTTCACCTTCCTGCGTGATGACATAGGTGATGCTGTGGAGATCTTGGGAGTCACCCGAAATATCACAGAACGAAAACAGGCCGAAGATGCCCGCCAACGTCGTCTGGCCTACGAGCGACTGCTCTCACGCCTTGCCGCCATGGCCGTGAACATCGATACCCTGCATGCCTTCATCGAGAAGAGCCTCGCCGCCATGGGCGAGGTCCTGGCGGCGAGCCACGCCTTTATCCTCCAACACCACCAGGAGAGCCCGAACGAGGAGAAGCCAGCAATCACCGTCTTCACTTGGCGTGCCCCGAACGCCCTCGCTTACGCACAGAACCTCCCAGCCTTCGTCATCCAGGACGCACTCTGCCGGGCCCGAGCCCTGCGGGATGGTGAGAGTCTTCGCGTTTCGGATCTCGAGGCGCTGCCTGACACGAAACTCCGCGACAGTCTACGCGCACAGCATGTACATTCCCTCTGGGCCACACCGCTCTATGTTCGCGGCGAGTTCTTCGGCATCCTGGGTTTCGACGACTGTGAACGGCAGCGAGAATGGCCTGAGGAAGATACCGGTCTCATGATCGCCATGTCGCGGGTCATCAGCAACGCCGTGGAGCGCAAACAGGCCGAGGAAGCACTGCGCGCGAGCGAAGCACGCTACCGGTCCCTCATCGAACAATCCAGCGACGCCATCTATCTGCTCTCAGACGACCGTTTCGAGTTGGTCAATCCCCGTTTTGAGGCGCTGTTTGGGTTCACAGCCGAGGAGGTCACCGCACCCGACTTTGACTTCATGTCGCTCGTAGCCCCACAATGCCGGGAACTGGTCGCTGAGCGAGGACGCCGGATCGCCGCGGGTGAAGACGTGTCCGCGCACTACGAATTCACTGCCCTCACGCGCTCCGGCGACGAGATAGAGGTCGAGGTCTCTGTGTCCTACATCGGGTACCGTGACATCGTCGCCACTCAGGGGATACTGCGGGATATCAGCGCACGCAAACGCGCTGAGAAGGCACAGCAGCAACAGCTGCAGCGTATCCAGCGCCAGCAGGCTGCTGTGGTGGCCCTCTCGCTCCACCCTGCCTTTATCAACGGCAATATCACCGCTGCATCCCAGTTCCTCACCGAGACCGTAGCCGCCACGCTCGGGCCCGCCCGCGCGGTGAGTGTGTGGCTGCTCAGCGAGGATGGCGCACAGCTCCACTGCCACGATCTCTATTCCTGCAGCGGGGGACTGCACCGCTCCGGACAGATCGTCACCGTTGCCGACTATCCCAACTATTTCCTGGCGCTTCGGCAGGGACGGGTCATCGATGCACAGAATGCCCGCACAGATACGCGCACATGTGAGTTCGCCGACTCCTACTTCAGGACGGTCGGCACCTCCTCCGTGCTTGATGCCACACTTCGCCTTGCAGGGGAAATCGCGGGGGTCATCTCCGTCGAGCACGAGGGCGAACTCAGGGAATGGCACCCCGATGAGATCACGTTCGCCGGCGCTGTTGCCGACCAGCTGGTGCAGGCGCTGGTCAACGCCCGCCGCATGCAGGCCGAAAAGCAGCTTCGCGAAAGCGAGGCGCGCTTCCGCGCCCTTGCCGAAAACATCCCCGGCGCCGTCTACCTGATGGGCCCCGATGGCGTCATGCTCTACCTCAACCAGGCTGTGGAGATTGTGACTGGCTATCCGCGCACTGATTTCCTCGGGCATGCGCTCGATCTTGCCGAATTCACCCATCCGGACGATGTTGGGGCCAAGAGCAGCGCTATCCGTGACGCGCTGGCTGCGCGCCGCCCATTCCACCTCCTTTACCGTCTGCGCCACGCCGACGGGAGCTGGCGGTGGGTGGAGGAATGGGGCGGAGGCATCTACGATGGTGACGACCTGGTCTTCATCGAAGGTTTTCTCGCCGACATCACCGACCGCCGCACCCTGGAGACCCAGCTCCGCCGGCAAGAGCAGCTCGCCGCGATCGGGCAACTTGCCGCGGGTATCGCCCACGACTTCCGCAATCTGCTCACCACGATCATCCTCTATGCCCACCTCGGACAACGCCAACACGAGACACCGCCAGCCGTCATCCGCTACCTCTCGATCATCGCGGGAGAAGCCAACAAGGCCACTGATCTGGTGGAACAGATTCTGGACTTCAGCCGCCGCACGGAGCTCGACCGCCAGCCGTTGGATCTGGTAGGTTTCCTGGGCAGCATCATCACCGTACTCCAGCGCACGCTGCCAGAGAATATCCACATCGCCTTCGACGTCGGACCCGGATCACACGTGATCGAGGGCGATGCCGGGCGGTTGCAGCAAGCCCTCACAAATCTGGCCCTGAATGCCCGGGATGCCATGCCCCAGGGCGGAAATCTCCGCATTAGCCTGGTGCGCATCCCCGCCCGTCCAGGTATCGCGCCACCGCTGCCTGCTATGGCTGAGGTCCTGGCGCCTCCCGCCTGGATTTGCCTGACGGTCGCCGATACGGGAGAAGGCATGAGCCCCGAAGTCCAGGCGCGGCTCTTCCAACCATTCTTCACCACCAAGGAGGAGGGAAAGGGTACGGGTCTTGGGCTTGCGCAGGTCTATGGCATCATCCAGCTGCACGCCGGCTATATCGACGTATCCACAGCGGAGAACCAGGGGGCGACCTTCCGCATCTATCTGCCCGCGGCGGCGGGACTCACCGAGTCGGCCATCGCGGGCGCGCCCAGCATCCCTATGGGGCGAGGAGAGACGCTATTGCTCGTAGAGGATAACAGCCACCTGCGGGAGGCAAGCCAGACCATGCTCTCCGATCTGGGCTACCGCGTACTTTCCGCCGCGAACGGACGCGAGGCGCTCACCGTGGTGCAGGACGAACATGCCATCGACCTGCTCATCACGGATCTCGTCATGCCCGAGATTGGAGGCAAGACCCTGCTCCGCACCTTGCGCGAGCAGTACCCCAGCCTCAAAGCGCTGGTGATGACGGGGCACACAACGGTCGAGAACGTCGAAACCCTGCGCGCTGCGGGCTTTCTCGAGGTCATTCGTAAGCCCTTCGACGTGGATACGCTGGCTGGCGCCGTCCGCCGCGCGCTCGACGAACGCATCGCATAACCCGACGGGCGGGGATTCAGTTCCCGCCCGTCACCACCCAATCCGCAGCTTCGCGGCTCCGCAGCACCAGCTCCGCATTGATGCGGTCATTCGTCGCGATGCGATGCTCAGCCTGCTCACGCGTCCAGTCCCAGGCTTTCATGTGCCGCCTCGCCAGCCGTTCCAGCGAGAGATCCACCGGAGTGTCCAGAAACCAGCGCTCATCGAAGCTCGCGGCAACCTGCTTCCAGCCATCCTCCCGGTGGCACAAATACAGCCCCTCGACCATCACCAGCCGTGCTGCCGCGGGCACCGTCGCTGCCCCCTCCACCGGATCGCGTATCTCGTGCTCAAATCCGGGCCAACTGACGTCGGCGC
>JAFGNI010000033.1 GCA_016927095.1 Anaerolineae bacterium
GGTATCACCAGCACGCGACCCGATATGGGGAGCAGCCAATAGCCCAGCAGAATGGCGCCGATGGGAATCAGCCACCGGAACGCGCGACGGCGATTCATGAACGGCCTGTTTCCGGTCAAAGGTCCTCGTCCTCCGCTGCAGTGGCTGTTGGTAGCGTGAAGCGGGCGCATGTACCGTGTCCCTGGGCAACGGGACTCACGAGCTCCAGGACGCTGTCGTGGCGCCGCAGGATCTCCGACACGAGGGCAAGTCCCAGGCCACTGCCCTCCACCGCTTCCGGTAGGCCCGCCCGGTAGAAGCGTTGTGCCACGTAGGGGAGATGCTCCGGGGGAATGCCCGGTCCGGTGTCGCAGATGGCGCACGCGACGCCGGCGTTTTCCGGTTGCAGGTCCACGGTGACAGTGCTGCCTTTGCCGGCGTATTTCAACGCGTTGTCCAGCAGATTGAGGACCACTTGGCGGAGGCGGTCATCATTCCCGAGCACCAAGGGTGGGGGAGCGGGCACGAGGAGCTCCAGTGCGATGCCGCGCTCTCTGGCTTGGGGCATAAGCTGTGCCAGGACATCCTCTGCGAGCGCCATCAAGTTGACCGGTCGTCGTGGCAGCGTCTCTGCCATCTCTAGTCGCCCCAGCTCCAGGATGTCGTTGACCAAGCGTGACATGCGCTGAGCCTCCCGTCTTGCGAGTTGCAGGGACTGCCCCTGGACTTCGCTGCCGACGTCGTCCAGGCTCAGGATCTCCAAGTGTGTCAGCAGGGTCGCGATGGGGGTCCGAAGCTCGTGTCCGAGGTCACTGATCAGAGACCGTGTTGTCCGCTGTGCGCGTTCCTCAGCGCTGACGTCCAGCAGGACCACAAGCTCACGGTCGCCGTGGGCGGTGACCCACCACCGGATGGTCCGCCCTGAAGCAAAGGTAACATTGCGGTACCGACCGCCTGCCGGCGCATCACTGTGTGCCGCCGTTGTATCCGCTAGCAGGAGCTCCGCCCAATCGGCTGAGGGTAACTGCTCGAGGTCACCGGCGTCGAGGCGCAGCAAGCGTTGTCCGCTGGTGTTCGCGTAGATGATCGCGGATCCCTGGAGCACCAGTATGCCGAAGGGCGCTTGGTCGAGCAGCTGCAGCGCGTCGGGAAGCGTGCCGCGACGTCCCTGTTGTGCGGCTCCTCGCCACCGGGACACTCCCCATGCCATGCCTCCCAGGCCAAGGAGCGCGAGGAAGAGCGCGGCAAACAGCACCCACTGGAGATCCAGGACAACCATCTGCGCTTCCCTTGCCTCCTAACGCAAACGACGCTCTCAGATCACTTCCGACGCTGGCAGGTCCTCAAGGTCAAGTGAGAGCACGTCCGAGACGCCGTCATCCCCCATGGATACCCCGTAGATGGTGTCTGCGACCTCAACGGTGCCACGGTTGTGGGTGATGATGACAAACTGCGTGTCGCGTGCCAGCTTCTGGAGCATGCGCCGGAATCTGCCGACGTTGGCCTCATCCAACATCGCATCGACCTCATCCAGGACGCAGAAGGGCGTGGGGCTGATGCGCATCACGGCGAAGATGAGGGCGACGGCGGTCAGACATCGCTCTCCACCGGAGAGCATATCAAGGCCGTCCGTCCGCTTCCCGGGAGGCCGAGCCGTGATCTCAACGCCGGTGCGCTCTCCCGCCTCTTCCACTAACTGCAGCCTGGCTTGGCCCCCGCTGAATAGCAACTCGAACACCCGGGAGAACTCCGTTGCGATGGATCGGAACGTCGTGCTGAACATCGTGTCCATCATCTCATCCAACTCTTTGATGATCTCCCTCAGGTGCGCAGAGGCTTTCTCCAGGTCCTCCATCTGCTCGCGCAGAAATGCGTGCCGCTCTGCCAGTTCGACGTACTCATCCTTGGCAGCCGCGTTGACCGGCTCCAGGCGCCGGATCTGCGTCCGTAGGTCCCGGATCTGTGACTCCAATCCCTGCGGCATCGCCGACACTGTCGGCAGTGGACTGACGATGTTATCGAGCGGAAGCGGTTGCTGCGTGGATATGGACTCAGGGAGATTGCTGATGACGATATCCAGGGCCTCCTCGATCTCACGCCGCAGGCTCTGGAGCTGATCCTCGCGGCGGCCCGCATCCACCTCAGCTTGGTTGAGGCGTTGCTCGGCCTCGCGCAGCGTGTGCCGCGTAACCTGATCCTGGCTCTCCAGCTTGTTGAGTTCGGCCTCCAGCTCCGCAAGCCGTTCCTCAAGAGGGGGAATCCTTGCCGCCAGAGCATCGGCTTCACTACGTGCCGTCGTATAGTCACCCGTTAGCTTAGCCAGGTCGCCGTCCAGCGCACTCAGCTCGCTCTGGAGTGAATGGACGCGCTGTTCCTGATCCTCGATCTGCAGGCTGAGGCGCGCGATCTCACGCTCTCGGCTACTTAGCAGCACACTGCGGCTTTCGCGTTCCTGCGCGAGCACTGCGACGTGTGTCCGCCGCTCCGCAACCACCTTCGCCAGGTCAGCATCCGCCAACTCGTTGACCTTCGCTGCCAGTTCCTGCTCCCGTTCGGTCAACTGCGCGAGCGCGCTCTGTGTCTCCGCTTCAGCGGTAGCCAGGCGATCCTGCGCCGTTTGGGTTCTCTCACGGTCCTCTTGGGCGTCACGCAGCCTGGTCTCCTGCCACTGCGTCTGCTGAAGTATGCGCTCAAGGTCGCGGGTCGCCTGCTCCAACTCACGATCCCGCGTCCGGACCGCCTCGGCTGCGCCGCGCACACGCTGCTCCAAGTTCTGTAGTTTCTCGCCCCATTTCGCGATGGCCGCATCCGCATCCTTGAGCTCTGCGCGCGTCGCTTGGACCTGCTGGCGCGCTTCGTGCACCTGTTGGCGGAGCTCGCGACGTTCTCGCTCCCTTGACAGGAGGCCTGGACCGTTGCTGTCACGGCTGTTGCCCCCCGTCACACTCCCTCCGGAGCGCACAATCTCACCCTCGAGGGTGACGATACGGAATCCTCCCTGGAGTTTGTGATGCAGTTGCCGCGCGGCATAGAGGCTCTGGGCGACCGCGGTTCTTCCCAGCAACAGCAGCGCAGCGGGGCGGTAGGTTGCATCGTGCTGTATCAGTTCGGACGCAACGCCGATGACACCCGGCAGCAGGGGGAGGTCGAGAGGTTCCGGCGGCCTCAGGGTGTCCAGTGGGAGGAAGGTCGCGCGTCCTGCACGGTTATGCTTCAGGTAATCGATGGCGGCCTCGGCATCTTGCCAACTCCCAGCGACCACATCCTGCAGTTGGGACCCCAGGGCGGCTTCAATGGCTCGCTCCAGCTCCACCGGCACCTGGATCAGGCTTGATATGGTGCCAGGCAGTCCATGTAGCTCCCCCTGTTCAGCAGCTTGTAGCACGGCACGCACACCGGCATAGAGCCCGGCACCTTCAGCGTGCAGGCGATCCAGCGCTTCGAGCCGGGCGGTGATGCGCTGAAGCTCGGCTTGGCGCCGCGCCAGGGCCTCCTGGATTTGCTCCCGGCTCCGGCGTTTTGCTTCCCAGGCTGTTTCAGCCTCCTTGCGTTCGGCTTGGACGCCATCACGCGCTGCCTGTGCCTCATCCAGATCGCGTCTTGCCAGCTCTACGACGTGCTGCTGGGCGCGGCGTCGCTCAGTGCCGCTTGCCACAGCCGCCTGTAGCTCGACGATCCGCGCCTCGAGCTCCTTCGAATGCTCGCCAGCACGCTCCAGCCGGCTCTGTTGGTCCGCCAGCCGGTGCCGCGCCTCCAGCGCTCGGGCCTGGACCTCTGCCTGTTGCTCCAGTGCTGCGGTACGTTGCTGCATCACCTCGCTCTGGGCGCTCTCGGCCTGGGCCAGCTTCGCCTCTGCCTCCTGGAGCTCTTCGTCGGCCCGACCCAGGCTCAGCTGGAGCAGATCGATGTCCTCTGCTTCTGAGGTCAGTGCAGACCGCAGCGGCACGAGGTTGCTCTCGCTCTCCTCCAACCGTTCCTGTAGCTGGCGCTTGCGTTCCCTAGCCACGGCAAGCTCTCGCTGGCGCTGACCGGCCTCGTCGTGCAGCGTGCTGCTTTCGCGGTGTAGTCGCGCAAGCTCGTCACGGTGTTGGCTGATCAGCCTTCGCTGTTCTCCCACACGCTCGCCAAGTTTGTCGCTGCGTTCAAGTAGCGCTAAGGCCTTGTCCTCACGATAGACCACCCGTTGACGCGCTTCCTCGAGGTTCGACAGCGCCTTGCCCCAACGGTACCCAAACCAGATGCGGAGCGTCTCATTCAGTTCCTGCCTGAGGCGAGCATGCTCATCTGCCTTCTCCACTTGGCGCTGTAGACGGCGGAGCCGGGGCTCGATCTCACCAACAATGTCGTAGACGCGCTGCAGGTTACCTTTCGTCTCGTCCAGCCGTCCCACAGCATCCTCGCGTCGGGTCCGGTAGGGTGTGATGCCTGCAGCCTGCTCAAAGAGGGCCAGCCGTTCCCTTGGGCGCAGTGACAGGATCTGGTCGACCAGGCCTTGGCCAATGACCAGATAGGCATCGCGCCCCAGGCCAGCCCGGTCGAGGAGATCCCTGAGGTCCATCAGCCGCACTTTGTTGCCGTTGAGAAGGTAGTCGCTGGTGCCGTCCCGGTAGGTGCGGCGCTCAACGGTGACTTCAGCGAAGTCTACCGGCACCCATCGCTCGCTGTTGTCGAAGGTGATGGCAGCCCTTGCCATGCCCGACCGTGACCGGGAGGTGCTGCCAGCAAAGATCATGTCCTCGCCGGTGCGACCGCGGATGGAGGTGAGGCGCTGCTCACCGAGGACCCATCGTATGGCATCGGCGATGTTGCTCTTCCCGCTGCCGTTCGGGCCCACAATGGCGGTCACGCCAGTTGGATAGAGGAAGATCGCGGGGTCCGCAAAGGACTTGAACCCCTGAAGTTCGAGCTGTTTTAGTCTCGGCATGGCCTCAGATGCTAATCAAAGAAGATGCTGCCGCATTCCTGCTGGATAGCCCGTAAGCCTCTGACGGCCAGGACAGGACGGAGCTGGGCTCTCTCGGGCAGTGGCCAGCCGTTCTGCGTGAGGGTAGCCCAAGGCTGTGCTTGCAGTGCCGGTAGATTCCAGGACTCGGGTGTCAGAAACTCGGTCAGTCCCTCTCGGGCTATCCGAAGGATGCTGACGCTAGCGTTGCCGATATGGCCCCCCGTCAGCGGCAATAGGTAGACGGCCTGGACTAGGGCGTCGGGCACGTCAGCGCCGCCGAGCCGCGGGGCCGTCATCAGCAGAAAATAGGGGGTATGCGCCGTTACCTCTCGGAGGACGTGAACCTGACCATTCTCCTCCAGCACGTAGCTATGACCAGGCGCGAAGAGGCTGGTATGGCACCGCCACTGTTTGCGCAGGTGGCGCACGACGGCCTCGTGCGGCCGGGACTTGCTGTCGGGCCGGACTTTGGGTGTGCCAACACCTATGGATACATCTCCAGCCGGTGTGCGCCCCCAGAAGCGAGACTCACCCAGCTCGAAGTAGAAGCTGTGGTCGTCGTAGACAAAGCCGGTCAGGTTGATTAGCCTCAGTGTGCGCTCTTTTAGGGCTGAGTTCCCATGCTCGGCAAGGTCCGGATAGACTTCGAAAAGGTCCAAGGGCCAGGCTCTCTTTCTCGGATCGTATCACATTGTGTATGTCTTCGCTGCGACCAGCGCCGGGGACCGTGAACGGCAAGTTGGGCTCCGATCCGCACCGCTGTCTGACGCAACATCTGGGATTATACCATCTGCGCCTCGCGAACCAAGGTCCCGTATTGCCATCTGCCGCGCTTGCTGCTAGAGTCCATGATGAGCGTCTGATGTGGTTGGGAGGGAGCGCGGCTTGATGGATCAGGAGCGAAGCAGCAGGGCACCTTCGGGCGGCGACGCGGCGAGGCGTCTGGCGGCGGCCACGGCCGCGCTACACGACTGCCATCTCTGCGGAAACGACTGCGGCATCGATCGTACGCAGCGGGCAGGGCCCTGCGGTATCGCAGACACGATCCACGTTGCCAGCTACGGCCCGCACCACGGAGAGGAGGATGTGCTGCGCGGTCGCCGCGGTTCGGGCACGATCTTCTTCACAGGCTGCAACTTGCACTGCGTCTACTGCCAGAACTACGACATCAGCCAGCAGTCCACGGGGTTCAGTGTGGATGCTGCCGGTTTGGCACGGATCATGCTGGCACTAGAGGCACGCTGCTGTCATAACATCAACCTCGTCTCACCCACGCATGTCGCGTCGCTGCTCGTGCCCGCCTTGGTTCTGGCCAAGGAGGCCGGGCTAGCCATACCCATCGTCTACAACACGGGCGGCTACGATGCACCGCAAGCGCTCGCCTTGATGGATGGCCTCGTGGACATCTATATGCCTGATATGAAGTATGGGGATGCAGCGGTTGGACTCACGCTCTCAGCGGTTGCCGACTACCCTGAAGTGAACCAGGCTGCGGTGCGGGAGATGCACCGCCAGGTTGGCGATCTGCTGATCGATGACGCCGGCATTGCGCAACGCGGGCTGTTGGTCCGCCATCTGGTTCTACCCGGCGGCCTTGCCGGCACAGACCTCATCGTCCGGTTCCTCGCCCAAGAGATCAGTACTGACACGTACATCAATATCATGGCCCAGTACCGGCCCGCTTACCGCGCCCGTGCTTGTGCGACCTCGGATCTGCCTCTGGGCCGCCGGCCTACCTCGCTGGAAATCACTGAGGCATACAGTATGGCCCGTGCCGCGGGGCTTCACCGTTTCGATTCGCGCTTCTAGGCTGATCGTGAGGACTAGACGGCCCGGAGATATCGTGCCCACTGCTCCAGACCTTCCTCAGGAGCGGGGTAGTAGCCATTGTGCCGGTAGACACGCACCACCTGGGGAAGCAGGCCGGTGGTGATCTCGTAGTTGATAGTGTCGGCCCAACCGGCGACTTCCTCCGCCGTGATCTCGCCATCGCCCTGACTGCCAATGGCAACGACCTCGTCACCGACAGCGACGCCCGGGATGTCCGTGACCTCCACGACCAACTGGTCCATACAGATGCGACCACGGATGGGGGCCCGCCGGCCCCGGACTAAGACCTCGCCGCGGTTGGAGATGCGGCGCGGATAGCCATCCCCATAGCCTAGCGAGACGAGCGCGACCCGCGTGGGGTGTTTTGTGAGAAACGTGCGTCCATAGCTGATCGTGGTTCCAGGCGCTAGGTCGCGCACTTTAATCACGGTGCTCTTGAGGGCGAGGGCCCGGTGCAGTGGGAAGACGGGCAAGCTCTCCCGCGACGGGGCCATGCCGTAGATCAGCAAGCCCGGTCGCACCGCTGCCAGGTGAGCTTCGGGCATCGTGATAACCGCGGCGCTGTTGCAGACGTGGGGGAGGGGTATCTCGAACCCTGCGCCGGTGACCGCGCCTAGGATCGTCCTGAACTGAGCCCACTGGCGGTGGGCGAAGTCGAGGTTGAGTTCATCGGCGGCGGCGAAGTGCGTGAAGAGCCCTTCGATCACCACTCTGGGCAGATTGGCGACATAACGCACGAAATCGAGGGCTTGCTCGGGCTCCAAACCGTACCGGCTCATCCCGGTGTCGATCTTGATATGCACGGCCACCGGGCGCTCGGCGCGTTCCGACAAGAGACGGGCGGTTTCCCAATCGACGAGGGTGGGTGTGATGTCGTGTTGGAGCACGAGGTCCACGGCCGACGGAAGGACATGGCCAAGCAGGAGCACGGGGGCCCTGATGCCTGCCTCGCGCAGGGCGATCGCGGCTTGGATACGATGCACCGCCAGACGTGTCGCCCCAGCCTCGAGCGCCACGCGCGCTACGGGCCGCAGGCCGTGCCCGTACGCATTCGCCTTGACGCTGGCGATGATCTCTACCTGAGGACCGACGTAGTTTTTAATCGCCTGGACGTTGTGTGCGATCGCATCCAGATCGATCTCGGCCCAGGTCACAACACCATCAGGGATCATCATCAATGTTAGCCAGGCAGGCCTAAGGGACGCTCAGCCAGACCCAGAGCCGGACCCCGAATTGGCAAGGTCCCTAGCCGAAAAGCCCACGGGCAGGAGCTCGCCCAGCGTATATGTCGTATACGCCCCTGTTGTGTCAGCGATGTAGACTGGCATGGCGTCAGCGGCGAACTCGCGCATGACTTGCCGGCAAGAGCCACAGGGAGAGCCGCCATTGGCCGTGACCACCGCAATCGCCTCAATCGATCTGGCACCGGCAGCAATGGCTTTGAAGATGGCGACCCGCTCTGCGCACATCGTTAACGGATAGACGGCATTCTCAACATTGCAGCCTGTATAGATCTCGCCATCGCTGGCAAGGACGGCGGCTGCGACCCGGTAGTGCGAGTAGGGCGCATAGGCATTCTCATAGACCTGTCCGGCAGCCTGGATCAGCGCGTCAGGCTCCGGCAGACTCCCGCGCTGGTCTGATGCTGGCGCCTTGCTCACCGAA
>JAFGNI010000296.1 GCA_016927095.1 Anaerolineae bacterium
GAGCGATGAGAGCCGCTTCCCCCCTCGACCACGACACCCCGGGTGACTGCGTCAGGGTCGCGAGCGTTGCCTCCAGATAGCCCTGGGTGAGCACGGCATCGAAGGTCTCAACGCTGAGGTCACGCTGGACGACGCGCGCCCCCTGCGCCCGCAGGAAAGCGGTCAACGTCGGCAATGCCAAATGCGGCATCACCGGCGCCCAGTGCGGGGGGAAGGCCAACAAAACGTTCATCGTGCTGGGCACAGACCCACGTATGCGTCCCGAGCACCTCCCATTTTCAGTCCCTAGGCCAATTCAGCCGCGCGGAGACAGCGCACGCGATGGCCCGGCTCCAACTGGATCATCTCGGGCTCCTGAACATTGCAGAGGCCCGCTTTGAAGGCGCTGCAGCGCGGGTGGAAGGCACAGCCCTGGGGTAGCGCGTAAGGATCCGGCACCATGCCGCGGATGGAGGCCAGGCGTCGCTTGTCGCGCGTCTTCTGCCCCAAGCGCGGGATGGACTGGAGCAGCGCGCGGGTGTAGGGATGGACGGGCGCGTGGAAGATGGTATCGACGTCAGCTTGCTCCACAACCTTGCCCATGTACATGACCACGACGTTCTCCGTCATCTGGGCAATGACGCCCAGGTTGTGCGTGATGAACATAATGGCCATTCCCAGCTCATCCTGCAGGCTCCGCATCAGCTTCAGGATCTGCGCCTCCGTCGTCACGTCGAGTGCCGTCGTCGGCTCGTCTGCGATGAGCAGGCTGGGATGGCATGAGAGCGCCATCGCGATCATCGCCCGCTGGCGCATGCCGCCGCTCAGCTCGTAGGAGTATTGGTCAACCGTGCGGCTCGGGAGCGGCATCCCCACGAGATCGAGCATCTCAATCGCGAGCTCGCGGGCCTCCTCGTCGCTCACATCGCGGTGGAGCGTGATGGCCTCCATGATCTGGTTGCCGATGGTGTGCACAGGACTCAGGGACGTCATCGGCTCCTGGAAGATCATCGCGATCTCCCCACCGCGGATGTTGCGCATGCGATTGCCCTGCGGATCGAGCTGCGTCAGGTCCAGGACGCCACCGGCAGGCGCGTGACCGTTGCCACCGTTAACGGCAGTGTGGTACAGGATCTGTCCCTCGATGATGCGTCCGGGCTTGGGCACAATCCGCATGATGGAGCGGGCGGTCACGCTCTTGCCGCACCCGCTCTCGCCCACGACGCCGAGGGTCTTGCCCCGGTAGATATCGAAATCGGCGTCCTCCACCGCGTGCACGGTGCCCTCATCCAGGAAGAAGTAGGTCTTGAGATCTTTGACTTCAATGAGCAGGTCGGTATTGTCCACGTATCGACTCCTGTTTGGTGAGTCTTGAGTCAAAAGTCATGAGTCTTGAGTCATAAGTCACGAGTCACGATTGACGATTCATGACTTTCGCCTTCTGGCTTCTGACTTCCAACTTCTGATCATCTCGCGTACGGGTCGGCTGCGTCGCGCAGTCCATCGCCCAGGAAGTTGAAGGCGAAGACGCTCAGAATGACGGTGAGGGCCGGTATCAGGGTCCACGAGGCCTGTGCCAGCGAGCGCACGTTGTTGGCCTCCTGCAGAAGCACGCCCCAACTGATCGCCGGTGCGCGCAGCCCCAGGCCGATGAAGCTCAAGCCCGTCTCGCCCAAGATGGCGCCCGGTATCGACAGCGTCAGGCTGGCGATGATATGGCTCAGGAAGGAGGGCGCCATGTGGCGCAGGATAATGCGTACCTCATTGGAGCCCGAGAGCCGCGCGGCGAGCACGAAGTCCTCCTCGCGCAAGGCCAGGAAACGACCGCGCACCACGCGTGCCATGCCCGTCCAACCGATGAGCGACAGGATGATCGTGATGCCGAAGTAGACGCGGATCACCGGCCAGTCGGCCGGCAGTGCGGCGCTCAGCGCCATCCACAAAGGGATGCTCGGGATGGTGCGGATGAACTCGATGACGCGTTGGATGATGGTGTCAATTCGCCCACCATAGTAGCCGGAGATGCCCCCCAGGAAGACGCCCAGGAAGAGGCTGAGCAGCACGCCCACCATGCCGATGGAGAGCGAGATGCGGGCGCCATAGCAGACGCGCGAGAAGAGATCACGGCCCAGCCGGTCGGCACCGAAGAGAAAGACCCCCTGCTCCTCGCGATCAGCGTCGATGCCGAAGAGATGCAGGTCCATCTCGAAGAGGCCCCACATCTTGTAGGGGGTGCCACGCACAAAGAGCTTGATGGGGTAAATAACGCTGGGATCATCCAGGTAGATGTAGGCCAGCGTCTCGGGATTTCGATCGCGGACCCGACCATAGATGAAGGGCGCCCGCAGCTTGCCGTCCGAGTCGAAGATATGAACCGCTGTAGGCGGCGCCAGTTTGTAGCGGGCGAAGTAGGCCGCTGGATCGTAGGGCGCCACAAACTCGCAGAAGATGCCCACGAAGTAAAGAACGATCAGGATCACGCCGGCGAGCATCGCCATCCGGTGCTTCCGGAACTTCCACCACATCAACTGCCACTGGCTGGCAACGTAGAGACGCTCTTCCTCCGCGCCGACCTCGATCTCCTCTTCGGGAACCGCTTCGACGAGCGCATCGGACGCTAGGTCTGAAGGGCGCGCCTCGCCCATCTCCTCAACCTCGTTGTCGTCCAGCGGCTGCTTGAACTGCTCATACTGTTCTGACATTGTTCAGCCCCCTATACGAATGCGCGGGTCGACCCACGCCAGCAGGACGTCGGAGATCAGGGTACCCAACACCGTCAGCGAACTCAACAGCAGTAGGAAGCTGCCCGCAAGGTACATATCCTGCGAGGTCAGCGCCCGCAGCATCATCGGCCCCGTGGTCTGCAGGCTGAGCACCACCGCGACCAGCGTCTGGCCTGAGATCAAGCTCGCCAGCGTCCACCCCACCGTGCTGAAGAAGGGGTTCATCGCCACCCGCACCGGGTACTTCCAGTTGAGCTTGCGCTCCTTGAGCCCCTTCGCGCGGGCCGTCTCCACGTAGGGCTTGTTGAGCTCGTCGAGTACGTTAGCCCGCGTGGTCCGGATGCTGCCCGCGGTGCTCCCCAAGGCTATCACGACCACGGGAATCCAGATGTGTTTGAGCAGGTCGATCACCCGTGCCCAACTCCAGGGCGCGACCAGGTACTCATCGGAGAAGAGCCCGCCCACGTTCAGCCCAAACTGGCGCATCGCCACCCACATCACCACCAGGGCGATCAGGAAGCCCGGCGTCCCGGCGCCGATGAAGCTCATCGCCGAGAAGAGATAGTCCGGGATCGAGTACTGGTGGGTAGCGGAGAAGACGCCCACAGGGATGGCCACGAACCAGCTCACAAGGATCGAGATCAACGAGAGGAAGACCGTCAACGCCATCCGGTCCCAGATCAGGTCCTTCACCGGCTTGCGCCACTCCATTGACTGGCCCCAGTCACCACGAAGCACAATCCCTGTGATCCACTTCGCATACTGGACGTAGACGGGCTGACCTAGTCCGTAGCGCCGGGCCAGCATTTCCAGCTCTTCCTGATCAACCATGTCGCCTTCCTGACGGAGATTCGCAGCGTAGGATGTCAGGTAGTCGCCCGGAGGCAGCTGGATGATGGCGAACGAGATCATCGAGATAATGACAAGCGTCGGGATCATCATGCCGACCCGTTTCAGGATATAGGTTATCATCTAGACCTCCTACGTTAAGCTTAAGGGATAGGGGATAAGGGATAGGGGACAAGGAATACAGGATAAGGCAACGGGAAAAAACAACAGGATCAGCATTCCTGATCTTCGTTGTCCCTATCCCTTGTCCCCTATCCCTTGTCTCTTATCCCTTGTCCCATATCCCCTACGCC
>JAFGNI010000297.1 GCA_016927095.1 Anaerolineae bacterium
CCGCACCCCGCGAGGCAGAGCAGCCCACCGGCGATCAAAAGCCGCCCCAGCCACCTCAGTTGTCGCGATCTCCTCACCCTACAGTCCCGTCACCAGCCGCTCGATCATCTCCCATCCCGTTCCGGACCTTCCGGGTTGCTCCTTCCGGGTTGCTCCTCCTACTCCTCAGCAACCCGGAAGGTAGACCGCGTTGCCCTTCCGGGTTGCTTCCCCCACTCCTCAGCAACCCGGAAGGTAATGCGGCCTCAGGCCCGCAGCGACCCCCTATGCCCACCCCAGGATCGGATCGATCAGCTCCTGCTTCAAGCAGTCGACGTACCCCTTGTCCGTGACGGCAAACGCCGGGATCGCCGCGAGCGTGATGAAAGAGAGGAACATAAACGGTTCAGGCACCGTGCACCCCATCGCCTGCGCCTGCGCGAGCACGACCTTGCGGTCCTCTGCGAAGTGCCACGCATCCTGATCTGATAGCAGGCCGACCAGCGGCAGCGCGATTGAGGCAACGACCGCGCCCCCGTCGACCAGGACGACGCCGCCGTCCATCTCCGCCACAGCATTGGCTGCCACAGCCATCTGCTCCGGATCCGCGCCCATCACCACGATGTTGTGGTTATCGTGCGCGATGCTGGAGGCGATAGCCCCGCGCTTCAGGCCGAAGCCCCCGATGAAGGCCTTGCCGACGTTGCCCGTGGCGTGGTGCCGCTCCACCACGGCGATGTGTAGCAGATCCTGCTCAAGGTCCGCAGCCACGTAACCGTCCTTGACCGCTAGGTCGGCCTCGAGACCCTCCGTGATCGGAATCCAGGGCAGCGTCCGCATCGCGTGCACGTGAGCTGCCGTCTTCCCCTCGGGTGCCGGAATCACGAGGTCCGCCGCCGTCACCGGCGCCTTGAGGTGGAAGGTGTCCAACAGGACGGGGTCGTGGTCCGGGATCACCACGGGTGCCAGCAGCGCGCCGTCTTTCGCCACGACCTTCCCACCGGCGATCGTCGTCAGCACCTTGAAATCCTCTGGGCCCGTCACGATGTTGATGTCGGCAGTGCGACCCGGCGCCAGGCTGCCCAGCTCGCGGTCCATCGCGTAGGAGCTGGCGACATTGAGCGTCACCATCTGGATGGCGGTGACGAAGTCGACGCCCAGCGAGAGGGCGAGGCGCACAAGGTAGTCCAGGTGGCCTTCGTCGGTGAGCGTGATGGCGCTCGTGTCATCGGTGACCAGACACATGAGGCGCGTGTCGAGCTTCGCCTCGGTGATGCCCTTGATCAGCTCCGGCAGCGTGGGCACCAGCAGATTGTGCCGCAGGTGGGCGTAGACGCCGTTGCGGACCCTCAGAAGCACATCATCTAGAGAGAGCGCCTCGTGGTCGTTGGCCACACCCATCGCCGCGGAGGCATTCCACATGGGGCCTGTCGTCTCGGGACCGTGGCCCGCGACCACCTTGCCCGCCCGGCGCGTGGCTTCGATCGAGCGCAGTAGGCCGGGCAGCCCCATCGCCACCAGCTGCGAGACCACCTCCGAGATGCCCACGACGTCCTCGCGCTGCAAAGCGGCCTCGATCACGTCCGCATCGATCGCGCCACCGCTGGTCTCCAGTCCCGGCGAGAACGGGATATGCGAGGGGAAGACGAACTTGAACTTGAGCGGCGTGGCGCGCCCCTCGGCCAAGGCAGCATCCATGCCCTCCACCCCGCTCACGACGCCGATTTCGTGCAGATCGGTGAAGACTGTGGTCGTGCCGTGCGCCAGGACCACCTCTGCGAAGCGCGGCAAGCTCAGGTTGGCGCTCTCGGGGTGGATGTGTCCCTCGATGAAGCCGGGAACGATGTAGTTCCCCGCCGCGTCGATCACCTCGGTCTCCTCGCCGACCGTGTAGCCAACATCACCCTGGGCGATGATGCGCCCGTCCGAGACGGCGACACCGCCGCTGGTGATCTCCCCGGTGTAGACGTTGACGATCTGCCCGTTGGTCACCACCAGATCGGCGGGCACCTGTCCCATTGCTGCACTAAGTAAGTTTCCGGCCATCTTGCACTACCTCCTCGTTGGGAATCTCACTCAATAACCGTGAACCGGTTCGGGAGCCGGATGCCGGCCCGGCGCGCGATTGCCGCAGCGCGCACTTTGGCCTCTTCCAGGATCTCTGCCTCATTCACGACCAGGATCTCCCGGTCGCACATCAACCACCGGCCGTCGGCCATCACGCTCTCCACGTTGTGCGCGTGCATCGACGTCACCATGTTGGCGATCGGATCGTGCAGCGGCAGCATCGCAGCGGAATCGGGGTCGATGACCACTAGGTCGGCTTTCTTGCCCACTTCCAGCGAGCCGATCTCGTCCTCCCACAGCAGCGCGCGGGCAGCGTCGCAGGTCACCATCGCCAGCACTGCCTGTGCGGGCACGACCGTGGGGTCGAGCGTGCGCCCCTTGTGAATCAGCGAGGCCAACCACATCTCGTCGATCAGTGTCATGCGGTTGTTGGACGGCGCGCCATCCGTGCCGAGGGCCACGCAGACGCCGGCCTCCAGCATCTCGGGCACCTTGGCAAAGCCGAGCACGCGCATCGCGGCTGCGGGGTTGTGCGAAACCTTGACGTGGTGATCGGCGAAGATCCGCACCTCGTCGTCGGTCAGCCAGACCGAGTGGACGGCGAGGAAGTTGTCGTCAAGCACCCCGAGATCGCGCAGATGCGTGACCGTCGTCGCGCCGCGCGTCTCCCGGGCGAAGCGCACCTCCTCCTCAATCTCCGCCACGTGCATGTGCACCCCGACCCCATACGCATCCGCCAGCGCCTTCGTGCGCGTGATCAGGTCGTCGGAGTTGTTGAAGATGGTGCGCAGGCCGAACCACGTCCGGATGCGGTCCTGGGCCTTGCCGTGCCAGCGTTCGTAATTGGCCACCTGGATATCCAGCGCTGCCTGCGTGCTCTCATCCCACGTGTCAGGGAGCCCCTCCCCCATATCCATCGTCGACCGGGCCAGAATCCCCCGCAAGCCCAGTTCCGTCGTGGCCCGCCCCATACCGTCGACAAACTGCCCGCCGGGCTCGGCGAAGCAGGTGACGCCGCTGCGGATCTGCTCTATGCCACAGAGCAGCGTGCTGACGTAACTGTCCTCCTCGGTCATATGGCTCTCGTAGGGCCAGATGCGCTCGTAGAGCCACGTCAACAGGCTGACATCGTCGCCCAGGCCCCGCCCCAACTGCTGCGAGGTGTGCACGTGGGTGTTGATCAGCCCCGGCAAGATCCATCGCCCCCGCAGGTCCAGGTAAGTGATATCGCCGGCAGCCGGGTCGGCGTTCACATGCGCCACCAGCTCATCCGCGTGCCCGACAGCGGCAATCCGGTCC
>JAFGNI010000298.1 GCA_016927095.1 Anaerolineae bacterium
GTGCAGGACATCGCTATGGCGCTCCAGGACCTGATGACCGATGTGGCCCCTGACCGTTTCGAGCCCTATGTGAATGCCTTCCGGCATGGATATGAGCGCCTTCTTTCTTGGCCGGAGCAGATGCCGGATCAGATCGATTGCTTCAGGGCCGGGCGGATGCTCTGGGTCGCCAACTACGTGGCGGAGCACCAGCGGCCATATCTGGCGGCGCACCTGGATTGGCTGGTACCGCAGCTGGAGCGGTTTCTGGCAACGGGCCGAATAAGGAAGCTCGAAGCAGTTTCGTAGGCGCCGGTCTGCCGAAAGATGCCGCGCTGGGGCCGCTCCGTTACCGCTGCGTTTACCGTTGCGTTACCGGCTGCCATTACACTTCATGTGAAGGCTAGGAATGTGCCTGTACTGCTCCTCAACTTGGAGGCTACATGACTCGGCGACGCGCCCTCGTGGCACTAACTCTCGGGATCGCAGGATTGCTCCTCCTATGGCTTACTGAGAGTGCGTTGGTGTGGCTCGTCGGTCGCGTCGCCAGCCAGCCGCAGGAGGGTGTGTGGGCCAGTCCGGCTTTCCTCTGGGCCCGCAGGGCCTTGATGCTGGTCGGCCTCTTGGCCTTCGCCGGGTTCTTCGCCGGACGGCTCTTCCAGGATCGCAGAACACTGCGGGGGGTCGCGCACGAGGCGGCGCTCTGGCGCGCCGTCTGTCGTGTCAGCCGGAGCACTATGCAGCTGGAGAGCTGGGAAGCTCTACTACAGCAGACGTGTGAGGCTTTGGTCGAAGTGCCCGACTACATCGCGGTCGGGGTGGTGGTGCTGGATGCTGACGGCGGCATTGGCGCGCTTGTGGAAAGCAAGTTCGGCGACCGGTTTCCGGCGCTGGCGACGAGGATGCTGGCGCAGGTTGGGACTACCGCCACCAGGCGCGATCCTAGCAGTGCGCCGGACGCTAAGGCCAGTGTGTCCCCCCGTGAGGATGGGGAAATCCAGAACACCGGCGATGAAGACGGCTGGCAGGGCCTGCTAGCACCGCTGCAAGGCACCGGCGGGACGATCCTGGGGTACCTGCTCGTGGAGACGGCGCTGCAGGACGCCGCCACAGAAGACCATGTGGCGATCTCAGCGTTGGTTGACGACCTCACCGCCGCCTTGAGTTCGTTCCTCAGTCTCGATGAGCAACGGCGCACAGTGGCTGCACTGCGCAATAGCGAGCTCCGGTATCGGGGGCTCTTCGAGGATGCCCCCGTGGGTATCTTCGAGGCGACCCTGGACGGTCAGCTCATCAGCGTGAATCAGAGCATGGCCGAGATCCTCAAATGCGCCACGCCTAACGAGGCCCTCATATTCTTCTCTGCCCTGGTGAACCGGCTCTTCGACACCTCACTGCGACACAGGGAGTTCCTTTCGGGATTGGTACGCGATGGTAAGGTGCGCGATTATGAGTTCCGGACCTATTGCGCCGATGGCAGTGATGTCTGGATGCTCATCAACGCGCGACTTACGCGACGTGGGCAAGCTGCAGCAGGCAGTCACGGGGCTGGCGATCGTCCTATGGTCCACGGTTTCGTGCGCGATACAACGGAGAGGAAGCGGGCTGAAGCTGCCTTGCGCGAGAGCCAACGGATACTCTCGACGTTGATGAGCAACCTTCCGGGCATGGCCTACCGGTGCCAGAACGACAGTCGCTGGACGATGCTGTTCGTCAGCGAGGGGTGCCGTGCGCTGACGGGCTATGGGCCGGCTGAGATCCTCCGAAATGAGGTCGTTTCGTACGCAGACCTCATCCTGCCCGGTGACCGCGCACGCGTATGGACCACGGTTCAGCTCTCCCTGGAACAGGGACGGCCCTATGAGATGGAGTACCGGATCCGCGATGCCGACGGCACGGTCAAGTGGGTTTGGGAGCAGGGACGCGAGGTCACGACTCCGGGCGAGCCGGATGTCCTGCTTGAAGGCCTGATCCTCGACATCTCGGCGACGAAGGAAGCTGAGGCCGAGCGGGAGGCGTTGTTCACACAGGTTCAGCAGCAGGCTGCGGATCTCTGGTCTCAGGCGGCGAAGCTTGAGATGCAGGCCGCACAGCTGCAGCAGATCATGGCTACGGTGCCAGAGGGGGTCGTGCTGCTCGATGCAGCCCAACAGGTGGTGCAGGCAAACCCCGCTGCGCGCCACGATCTCGCGTTGCTGACCGACTGGAAGCCGGAGGAAAGGCTCGAGGGCAGACGGCTTAGTCGGCTGGGAGATCGTCAATTGGAGGCACTCCTGGTTCCGCCCAGCACCCAGGGCCTGTGGCATGAGATACGTGCCGGGGCCCGCCTCTTTGAGGCGCTGGCGAGGCCGCTGGAGACAGGGCCAATCCCTGAGGGCTGGGTGCTGGTTCTCAATGACGTCACGGAAGAGCGCAGCATCGTCCTGCGGACGCAGCAACAACAGCGACTGGCAGCCGTAGGCCAGCTCGCCGCTGGCATCGCCCACGATTTCAACAATATTCTGGCGGTGATTGTGCTCTATTGCCAGATGGCGCTGCGCTCCCCAGATCTCCCACCACAAGTGCGCGAGCAGCTACTGACGATCACCCGCGAGGCTGACCGGGCGTCGGATCTGGTCCAGCAGATCCTGGACTTCGGGCGACAATCTGAGCTGACGCCGCATCCTATGGACCTCGTTCCCTTCCTGAAGGAGCAGGTGCGACTGCTGGCGTACACCTTCCCCGAGAGCATCCACATCGAGCTCGTCTATGCGTCAAACGGGTCTTCGGTGAGCGCCGATCCCTCACGGCTGGCACAGGTGATTATGAACCTCGCGGTGAATGCGCGAGACGCGATGCCCGAGGGGGGAGAACTGGTCTTCACCTTGGATCAGGTGGTGGTGGGGCCGGAAGGTCTCTCGACGCTGCCGGAGCTCGCCCCGGGATCCTGGGTGCGACTGGGCGTCCACGATACGGGAACGGGGATCGCGCCTGAGATCCTGCCACGGATCTTCGAGCCCTTCTACTCGACCAAGGGGGAGCGGGGGAGCGGGTTAGGGCTGTCCCAGGTTCACGGTATCGTGGCCCAACACGGCGGTGCAGTGGATGTGACCTCGGCTGCAGGGGAAGGCACCACGTTTCACGTCTATCTGCCGGCGCTGGACCGGGAACGCGATAAGCGGAAGCAATCAGCGCTGCCGGAGGAGACCGGTGTGCAGTCGCCGGCGGGGCATGGAGAACGGCTCCTGTTTGCAGAGGCCAACTCAGTCCTGCGGCGGATTCTGGCGACGGCGCTTAGAGGACATGGCTATGAGGTATTGGAGGTGGACGACGGCGCCGAGGCCTTGCAACATCTGGAGGGGCCCTCTGGTGATGGCGGGGGCGAGATCGCGCTGGTACTGAGCGACAGTGTGATGCCCAATGTAGGAGGTCCGGCGCTCTTGCGCGCGATGAGGGCGCGAGGTCTCAACGTGCCGGTGCTGATGCTAGGCGAGCATGCGATGAAGCGCGAGATGGATGAATTGGAGGAAGGGCTGGCGGGGTGGGTGCTCAAGCCCGTGGACCGGGACCGCTTGATGGAGCTGGTCGGCGATGTCCTGGGAGGCAGGAGACGGGAAAGCGGCGCATAAGCGAAGCTAGGGAGGCTTGAGGACGGGAGAGGTCGGGTATCGAGAAGGCATCCCGGCAGAGCCAGGTTGGCACGCGGTTGCCCTGTGTGTGAGGGTTTTGGCACGTGAGCGGCTTTGTGTATAATGGTATAGAGAGCTTGGCTCTGATACTGATCCTCAACCCCCTAAGGAGGTCAAGATGGCTAAGCAGGATGCGAAATCCGAGTCCCAGGCTGAGGAGAAAGAACGACCCCCGCTGTTTTCCACGACCCGGACAGGCGTGATCCTCGATTGCAACGGGGAGCCGGTTGTGCCGATCTATGCGTCGGAGGCTGTGCGGGAGCGACCTGCCAAGATGAAGCGTAAGTTCTACGATCGTGAGCTCCGCCGGCTGTATATTGAGCTGGTGAAGATGCAGAATTGGGTGCGCCACGTTGGGATGAAGGTGGTCATCGTTTTTGAGGGGCGCGACGCAGCCGGCAAGGGGGGGACGATCAAACGCATCACGGAGCCGCTGAACCCACGGTATGCGCGCGTCGTGGCCTTGGGCGTCCCGACGGAGAAGGAAAAGACGCAGTGGTATTTCCAGCGTTATGTCGCGCATCTTCCTGCCGCCGGGGAGATCGTCCTGTTCGACCGGAGCTGGTATAATCGCGCCGGTGTCGAACGGGTCATGGGATTCTGCACCGATGACGAGTACCGGGAGTTCCTGCGGTCGTGTCCGGAGTTCGAGCGGATGCTGGTGCGCTCGGGCATTCGGGTGATCAAGTACTGGTTCTCGGTGAGCGATGCGGAGCAGGAACGCCGCTTCCAGGAGCGGCTGGATGACCCGACCAAGCGGTGGAAACTGAGCGCTATGGATCTAGAGGCGCGCAAGCGATGGGTCGAGTATTCCAGGGCCAAAGACGAGATGTTCAAGTACACGGACATCCGCCAGGCGTCCTGGTATGTGGTCAATGCAGATGTCAAGCGTCACGCGCGCCTGAACTGCATTGCGCATCTGCTCAGCCTGATTCCCTACAAGGACCTGACGCCCGAGGAGTTGGAGCTGCCGTCACGTCAGGAGGACACGGGCTACATCCGCCCTCCGATCACCGATCAGACGTGGGTCCCCGAGATCTTCCACGGTGGGTGTGGGGGGCGGTCGTAGCGGGTCGGATTCGCGCTGATTGCTAGACGTCGCGTGTAGCGATGCCGCTTGGCCGCCGAAGCGCTTCGGCGGTCAAGCGGTCCCTGAACATCCTTCCCCATTAACGGATTCCCTCTGGTGTTTTGTCGAGATATGCGCTATAATCTGAGTGTGTTGTCGAAATTTCCGACAAATTGCCGGAGGGAAAGATGGTCAGGCGCTGGAGCCAAGCACACACCTCTGATATCGTCGTCACGGTGGCATTGACGCGAGATCGCTACAGCTTGGGGGAGATTGTGGTGAGCTCGGGCTGTTACGCCGATGAGGGGCAACTGGCCTTGGGTGATACCCATCGGGTGGCGCTGGGCCCCGGGCCACAACGGGCCATCCCGAAGTTGTGGGATCTTGTGTTTGATGAGGTGCTGCGGGCGCAACAGGCAGAGCCCCGATCGGTCACGCTGCAGCTTGACCCCGACGATATGGATGGATGGCGGGACCGGGTGGCGACGGTGCTACGGCTGGTGGGACACGAGTTGGATGTGAGGGTGGAGGAGGCTGGGGGCTAGGAGCCGGATACCGGATACCGGATCGTAGCGCCCAAGGGCTTTCCGCAGGCCTTGAGCGATACGCGGCCGGTGGGTATGCGGGTCAGAAGAGGCGCCTTGGCAGGACAGCGCCCAAGGCCCCCAGAAGGCCCTTGGGCGCAGTCGAAAAGGGGGCACGCGGGGGTGTGCTTCAGGCGGCGGTTGGCCGCACGTGGCGATTGTGAGCCCAGGTGCAATGGCTCTGCGCCGGGCCTGCCGGCTGACGGCGCGTATCGAGCCCTGTGCTATACTGGCGGGACGAGGAATCAAGGGCGGTGGTAGGAGGATGCGCTGATGGAGAGTGAGATCAGTTACCGGCCAAAGGGCAAGGTCCGGAAGAAGCAGTTGCGGCAGCCGTTGCCCAAGTGGCACCGGCATCAGGGCAGTTCCAACGATTGCGGGCCCTATTCCGTCATGATTGTGACCAACGGCCTGCGAGATGCCCCGGTGGTGGATGGGGATGTGCTGGCTCGGGCGATGGAGGGGTCGGTGGCACAGCGGGGATCGCTGCTGCCGCTGCGGATCAAGGGGTGGGGGACTTTCCCCTGGGGTATCGTGACGACGTTGCGGCGCCATGGACTGGACGCCCGATGGCGCATCCTGCGGGCTAAGCGCGATCTATGGGCCAACCTCAACCGTGGCTGGCCAACGATTGTGTTGGTCGGCGAGCCGCTGCGCCTCAAGGATGGCGCGTACGCTGGATGGAGCCACTACAAGGTGCTCTACGCCTGGGATCCTGAGGAGGGATTCGCGTTCGTCGACCCCGCCGCAACAACAGAGGTCGCCATCAGTTTCCAGGACGAGGAAAGCTTCGAAAAACAGTGGGCAGCGATGGGCCGTCAGATGATCGAGGTGCGCACGCGGGCCCGGGAACGTTGGAGCGTTGAAACGTTGAAACGTTGAAACGTTGAAACGTTGAAACGTTGAAACATTGAAACATTGAAACGTGACGACGTTCGCGCAGGAGAGGAGGTGAGCATGGATATCAACCTGATGATTGAGGCGCAGGCAGGCGTCTACTGGCCGGAATGGGAGCTCCTGGCGCGGGCGGCAGAGGATCTGGGTTTCGATGGGCTCTACCGGTCAGATCACTTCGCCCACGGCTCTCCACCTAAGGAGGCCGCACTGGAGCTGTGGACATCGTTGACCTATCTGGCCCTCAGGACGGAACGTGTTTGTTTTGGGTCCTTGGTGTCTCCCGCTGCCTTCCGCCACCCGGCTGTTACGGCTTGGTGTGCACTGCAGGTCGATGATCTTTCCGGGGGGCGGCTGAGATTGGGACTCGGTGCCGGGTGGAACGTGGAGGAGCACCAGCGGTTCGGTCTCCCGTTGTTGGAGATCGGCCCTCGTTTCGACCGGTTTGAGGAGTATTTGCAGATTGTCATGCGCTTGTTTCGGGAGCGAGAGCTGGTCACCTTTGACGGCGACCACTACCAGCTGGATCGCGCTATGCTGATGCCGCGACCGGAGCGCCCGGGCGGACCGCCGATCACTGTGGGTGGCAACGGTCCACAGAAGACCCTGCCGCTGGCGGCGCGGTACGCGGACGAGTGGAACGCGGTCTGGTGCACGCGCGAGCGATGGACGAAGCTCAACGCAAGGCTGGAAGGGCTGCTGGCGGCCGAGGGGCGGGCATCAGAGGAGCTGCGCCGCACGATGATGACCGGTATCTTCTACGGGCGGACCGACGCCGAATTGCGGGATGTTCTGGGACGGCAAGGCGAGGCTGCCGAGGCGTTGCGGGGTCGGGGCGCGCTGGTGGGCACATCGGGGATGGTGCGTGACCAGTTGGGAGAGCTTGCCGATATGGGACTGGATGGTGTGATGCTCCAGTGGCTGGACATCCACGACTTCGACCGGTTGGAGGCATTGGCGGCAGCGGTGGTGTAGTCGGTGCCTCGGCTACTAGAGATAGGCGGCAGTTGCCGATATGGTCTGTTGTCGCCCATGTTTCGCGTAGTAACGACGCTTGGATGTAACCAAGCTACCCGCTCCCGAGCAGACTTGGCTGCCACCGCCCGGGCAAGCCCTTTGAGCAGCACTCGATCAGCTTGTCAGGCGCTGGGCCGTGCGTGCGATGATCTCGTCCTTCTCACGGTCCGAGAGATCGACAAAGCGAGCGCTGTAGCCCGCGACCTTAACCATCAGGTTGGGCCAGCGTTCGGGATGGGCCCGGGCGTCGAGAAGGGTTTCGGTGTCGACCATGCTAATCTGCATCTGCATCACGCCGAGATCGACGAACCCCTTGAGGAAGCCGGCGAAGAGCTCACGACCCTCTGGTGTGTCAAAGGGGGCGGGATCGAAGCGCAGGTCCAGGGCGCAGCCGTCGGGGAACTGGGTGAAGTCAATAGTGCTGAGCGACTGTAGCACAGCCGTTGGGCCGCTGTGATCGGTGCCCCACGAGGGATTGAGGTTGCGGGTGTGGGAGGTGCCGGCGCGACGCCCATCGGCGGACGCGCCGACAACGCTGCCCAAGTGATGATTAGCGATGAAGGAGTAAAGCGCGGCCTGCCAACGGCCCCCGCGGGCGTTGCGGCGCGGCGCGAGCTCGGCGTAGATGAGGTCGCTCACCCAGCGAGCGAGGGCGTCGACCCGGGCGTCGCCGTTGCCCCACTTCGGGGCCGCCAGAAGCTTCTGGCGCAGCGGTTCGGCATCTTTGAAGTCGGCCTGAAGCGCGGCCATCAGCTCGGCCAACGTCATCGAGCTTCTGTCGAAGACATAGTGGCGAATGGCCGCAAGGCTGTTGACGACGTTGGGCAGCCCCGCGACGATACAGCCGGTGAGGTTGTAGCGGGCCCCACCAGCGCACACGTCCTGACCCCGGGCGATGCAGTCGTCGATGAAGACGGACATCAGCGGGTAGCGGCGATACTGGCTGTGAGCGGCATCCGCGCGGTTGACCATGGTCACGAGCCGATCGATGACGAAGCTGAGCTGGCGGCGAAAGGCATCTTGGACTGCCTCGAAGGTGGTGAATCCCCCGCCCGGCGTGGTCGCGAGTCCCAACGGTGTGTCCGTGGTCTGCGACCGCCCGTTGTTGAGCGTGAGCTCCAGGACGTAGGGCAGGTTAAGGTAGGTTCCGTTGGGGTGGAATGCCTCCCGGCCCGGGATCGTGTTCTCGTAGCAGCACGAGCAGATATAGTCGCGGGCATCGCCCAAGGCGCGTCCGTGGCGGAGAAAGGCGGGAATCAGCACCTCGTCGTTGACGATAGCGAACCCCAGACCGCCTGCCACGTACGCACTGGAAGCCTGCCAATACCGCTCTGGGGCGCCGCGGTGGAGGCGCAGCGAGATGTAGGGCGTCGGCATCGCAATGCGCAGCGACGCCTCCATCACCAGCTCGGTCAGCTCGTTGGCGGCGTCCAAGCCCGTGGGGGTCACGCCGCCGAGGCTCGCCTGGCTTCCAGGCGTGTAGACCTGGTGGTTGGTATAGTAATCGACGTGGCGGAAGCAGAGCAGGAATCGCTCCATCCAGGCGAGTGCTTCAGCGCGCGTCAGGACCCCAGACGCGGTATCACGCTGGTAATAGGGGTAGAGGAACTGGTCGAGGCGCCCAAGGCCCAGGCCGCCGCCGGGCATGCAGCCGCCCATCTCCAGCGTCACCAGTATGTAGGCGATCCAGTAGGCCTGCAGGGCCTCGACGAAGGTCCGCGCGGGCTGGGCCGGGACGCGGTCGAGAAGGCGGGCGGCGAAGCGGAGCTCGTTGGCCCACTCGGCGTCATCAATCTCCCCGGCAAGCGCCAGGGCCGCCTCTCGATAGCGGCGGGTGTAGGCCAACACCGCGTCGCAGGAGAGCAGGGCCGCCTCGTACCAGCGGTGGCGGTCTAGATCATCAGGTTGTGCGACCTGCAGGTTGGCCTTCGCCTCAACGGCACGTGCGTGCAGGCCGTCGATGCCCTGGCCTATAGCGAACTCGAGGCCTGGCGTGATGTGCCCCTCGAAGCACGGCCCGTAGAAGACGCTGGCCCTGAGCAGCCTTTCGGTGTGGGCATCGGGTGCGTGCGAGCGTATCCGTCCGTAGCGATCGGACCTTAGCGCATCGTACATCAGGTTGAAGAAGAAGGGATCCTCGCCGCCCAACAGACCGGTGTCTTTCTCTAGTGTGATAGGCGCGTGTTGTACCACATGCCAGAGCGCGCGAGCGCGGGCCAGTGCGGGATGTACCTCTTCACAGTCGAGATAGATCCGTCTCGTCGCATCGGCTAATGCGACGTACGCTGGGGGTGTGCTACGGGTCTCGTAGCCCATCCTGAAGCGATGCTCGCGCAGTCGGGTGGTGCTGGGCGTGCTGCACCGGGGGCCGGAGCCGGTGGGTTGGAAGTAGACGGCTTGATGGGTCACTATTCCTCCGATCTCGGTTGGGGGGAAAGTCAGAAGTCACGAGTCACCATTCCCCACTGGCTGTGGATATCCCTATTCGCGCCGATCCCTTTCTGTTATGAAGGCAACGGGCCTAAGCGCTATTCAGCAACGACTGTGAAGCCGTTTGTCTCAATAGCTCTCGCGTAGTGATCATGGTCGAGTTCCAGACCGAAGCCAGGAAGGTTGGGGATGTGGACATAGCCGTCGCGGATTGCGTAGCCTGAGGCGTCCAGGCCGGCAACCGAGGCCTCGTCCCACTCAGCCATCTCGAAGGTGGTGAGGGCTGGGGCGAGATGGCAGACGGCGTAGTTGCCGAACGGGTCGCCGTAGTTGTGGGGAGCGGCGCCAGCGTGGCATCCGTCGCGCTCCGCCCACAGAGCAAGGGTTGAGCCGAGCTCGAGCCAACGGGTGAGGCCCGGGTTATGGCAGTCGTACTGCAGCACATCGACGAGGCCATCCTGCACCCAGGGCAGCAGCCGCGGCGAGGCGTCGCCCTCGCCGTCGGCGACTAGAATAGCGAGATCCTCATCCTCCAGCCACCGCTTCAGGTGGCGGTAGAGGACAGCATCCTCGTGAAAGGGTTCTTCGATCCAGTAAAGACCGGCCCCGGCGGTGGCGGTCAGGACCTCTTTTGTGAGGTTGAGATTGTAGCCGTTGTTGGCATCGATCATCAGCAGGGCATCAGGGCCGACGGCTGCGCGCACGGCGTTGATGATGGCGACGTCCCGGGCGGTGCCCTCGGTCAGTGGCAGGTGCATGGCGCCGCGACCCACCTTGATCTTGAAGTTTCGGTGACCACGCCCATGACCCTCGGCAGCCTCGCCGGCGATCAAATCCGCCGCGGCTGCAGTCTCAGCTAGATGGAGGTCGTCGAAGTAGAGCGAAGTGTCGTAGCAGGGCACGCGCAGAGACGGCGGGGCCTCGGGGTTCAGGAGCCGGTAGACCGGCCTCCCGGCGAGCCGCGCCGCGAGGTCCAGGACAGGATACTCCAGAGCACGAAGCGGCTCCTTAACACGGAACGTGGGCGTGAGCGCGTCTTCCAGGACGAAACCCACCAGGTTCCGCGCATCCTCCTCACTAAGCCAGGCCCAGCCAAAGCCGGTCGCACCATCTGACGTCGTGAGCCGGGCCAGGGCGGGCGCCACACGCTGGCCATGCTCGCCGAGGCGGGCGTTACACCCAGCCCGTCGAGGGCGTTCGCCCTCCAGACGGGCCCAATCGATGCGGATGATCCGGTGATTGCTTAGGTCCATAGGCTTGCTCCAAGTTGTTGATGGGCGTGACTGTAGCGCGGATTGGGGCGTTGGCAACTGGGAGGGGTAAGGGA
>JAFGNI010000299.1 GCA_016927095.1 Anaerolineae bacterium
CATAGGTCAATGTGTAGCCGCTCTCGGGGGCACTCTCGAAGCGATAGGGCACCGTCTGCGGGTGGAGTTCGACGCAGGTTGTTGGGTCCAGCAACTCCGGGATATCGTCCACGGCGGTCAGACAGAGGAACATGCTCGTGTTGTCGTTGTGCGCGGGCACGGTGAAGCTTCCGCTGGCCTGGCCATCGAGGCTGAAGAAGGCCGGGTGGAGGTGCCCGTTGTAGAACCACTGGGCGCGCCACCGTAGGGCCGCAGCCGGCACGGGACCCGTGTCGGGATCGGTGGCGCTGCCGTTGAAGGCGAGCGTGGTGCTGATGGTGTAGGTTGTGCCCGTCACGGGTGTGTCGATCGTCACCGCCGGTGGCGAGTTGCCGACCACGATGGCGATCTGATCGTGGCTCGACTTGCCCTGAGGTGTTGTTACGGTCAGGACTGAGGTGTAGGTGCCGTCGTTCTCGTAGCGGTAGAGGGGGTCGGTCTCGGCCGATGTTCCTCCGTCTCCGAAGGTCCACGCGTAGGCCAACGTCCCCGCCTCGGCCTCGCCGGAGAGCGTGCTGCTGAACTGCACGTCCAGCGGCGCGTTGCCGTAGCGCGGCGCCGCGTTGATCTCGACCGTCGGCGCGCTGGTGTAGAGCACGCGGCGGATCTCGCTCTCGCCTGCGGGATCGGGGTTCAGCGCGACATAGTAGAGGTAGCCGTCGGGCCCCAGGCGTAGATCGACGGGGCCGCCGAGCGCCGAGACGTTCTCCAGGAAGAGGTTAGCCGTCGCCCCGGCGTCATCGAAGGTCAGCGTGGTGATGGTGCGCTTGTCGTAGTCGGCGATGAAGAGCGCATTCTGGTAGCGCGCCGGATAGCGGGTGCCGGTGTAGAAGTCACCGGCGACGATGGCGGCGCCAGCGATATTCTGGTAGGCATAGGCAGGGGCCTCGATGCCGTTGTTCGGTTCGGCGTCGTAGAGCGGCTGGCAGTAGGCAGCGGTACCTGCGTAGGTGTTGTAGAGCGCGTGCTGCAGGTTGCCGCTGGCGCCGCCCTCGTAGCAGGGCCACCCGAAGTTGTAGCCCTCGCCGCCGTAGTTCAGCTCCTCCCACGCGAACCAGCCGACGTCGCCGACGTAGAGAACATTCTGCTCGGGATGGAGGGCCACGCGGAAGGGATTGCGGAGGCCCATCGCCCAGACGCGGGAGCGGTTCCTTGTGGGGTCGCCGTTGTAGAAGGGGTTGTCGGGCAGCCCCTCCCCCGTGTCCGGATCGATGCGGAGGACCTTGCCGCCGAGGCTGTCGACGTCCTGGGCCCGTCCGGCGCGGTAGTCGGGCGTGATGTAGGGTGCGCCCTCACCGTTGGTCACCCAGAGGTTGCCGTCGCGTCCGAAGACGACGGCACCGACGCTGTGCGATGGCCCCTCGGAGGGCAGGCAGTCGGTGATGGCGGAGCCACCGGGGCTGGTGCAGGCGGGATTGGTGCCCAAATCGCCACCAGCGTCAGCGGGATCGCCGAGGTTCGCCAGGGTGCTGTTCTTGCCCAGGAGGACACGCCGGGCGTCGGGCACGGTGGCGGGCAGGGCGGCGTTGTAACCTTCTGCCGGATCTGCCTCGACGCGCAGCAGGCGGCTGACCCGGGCGCCGTTGCCGTCCTTGCCGTCGACGGCGCCGTCAGGCCCCGGCAGCCCAGGCGGGTCGTAGGTGTAGAGCAGATAGACGTAGGGCTCCGTCGGGAACTTGGGATGGACGGCGATGCCGATCAGGCCGCGGTTCCAGTTGTTGTTCACCTCGTCGGAGATATCGACGAAGGTCGTGGGTGTGCCGCCGTCGGTGACGAGCACGAGGCCGCTCTGGTGCGCGATGAACATCCGCCCGTCGGGCGCCCAGTCAATGGCGGTGGGCTGCGCTAGCCCGCCCAGGACGCGCTCGGTGGTGAAGTCGGACGTCTGGGGCGAGGGGCGCGTGTAGGACCAGACGCCGCTGAAGCCGGCGTACAGCGTCTGCGTGATCCCGCCCTGGCTGACAGCCAAGGCCGTCGCGGTGCGGCCCTCGGTGCCTTGGTTGATCGGCGCGGACCAATCGCTCCAGTTCGCGCCGCCGTCGATCGTCTCGGCAATGTAGCCCGGACCCACGAGATAGACGTGGTCGGCTAGGCGCGGATCGATGGCCAACAGGTTGCGATTGGCCTCGCCAAAGGGGAGAAGCGGTGGCAGCCAAGTGGCGCCCCCGTCGACGCTCTTCAGCACGCTGAAGTCGTCGGTGGCGTAGACCACATTCGGTTGCTGCTGGTCGATCACCAGCGAGTGGATGGCGCCGGAGGCTACGCCGGCCCTGTAGACCTCGATCCACGTGTCGCCGCCGTCGGTGGTGCGGTACAGGACGGCGACGTCGGTCGCGCCGCTGCGATCGGTGGCTCCCATCAGCGCGATGGTCTCGTCTGCCGGGTGGATCGCCACAGCGGTCACCCCGGCATCGGTCTGGCTGAAGACCTCGGACCACGTCGCACCGCCGTCGAGGCTACGGACGAGGGTGGCGGCTCCAGCGTCCTCGCCGCCTCCCAAGACAACGTTGGTGTTCGACCGTGCGATATCGATGACGACGATATCGGCGCTGCCGGCATAAGAGGACGCGAAGGTCAGGCCGTCCTCGCTGCGCTCGACCGCTTTGGTGGCGCTGCCGGAGATTCCAGCGTAGACGACGCCGCTGCTCTGAGGATGGACGGCGAAGGTCTCGACACAGTCGCCCAGCAGACGATCCCAGCTCTGACCGTGATCGGCGGTGCGCCATCCCCCATCGCAGCCCGTCGCCACGTAGACAACGTCCTGGTTCTGTGGATCAACCTCAATGTGACGAGGCGCCGTGGTAGGGACAATGCCCTGGTTGCGCGCGGCCCAGGTCAGACCCCCATCGTCGCTGCGGTAGATGCCGCGCTCACGGAAGCCCAGATAAAGGACGGGGTCGGCGGGGCCGCTGGGCACGCCGTCAATCGCCAGCGCTTCGATGAAGCCCGGCGTCAAGGCGCCCGCCACATTGCCGATCCAGCTGCCTAGGTCGCCGTTGGCTGTGCTCACGGCGACCTCGCGATAGTCGTCGGTGGCGTAGACCGTGGTGGGAGGATCCAGGGCTAGGCGGAAACCACGGTCGGTGTAAACCTCGGTCCAGGTGAGGCCGGTGTCCTCTGAGCGGTAGATCGCCTTGTCCGTCTGGGTGCCGGCGTAGACCAGCGTGGGCGTGGTGGGATGAACGACGATATCGGTGAACTGCTGGTTGGGGCCGTACGTGCCGGTAAGCACCTCGGTCCATGTGTCGCCGCCATCGTTGGAGCGGAAGAGAGCCGCGTAGTGCGTGCCCGCATCCTTGTAGTAGCCACCCGCGTAGACAAGGGTCGGTGTGACGGGGTTGACGGCGACGGCGAGTAGATCGCTCTCAGGTACTGTGTGGACGGGCACCCAGGTTGCACCGTTGTCCGGGGTGCGGTAGACGACACCACGGTTGGCGTAGCCGGTGCCGGGCCCGCGGCGGTAGCCGACTGCGTAGGCGGTGGTCGTCGTCATGGGATCGATCGCCAGGTCGCGGAAGGCGCTGGCGTCCTGGGCACCCCCGGCGAAGACCTGGGTCCAGGTGTCGCCCGCGTCCAGGCTCTGGACGATCACGCTCTGGCCTGTTGGCGTCTCACCCGCGCCATAGACGAGGGTGCCGGTGACCGCCAATGCCTGAAGCGTGTTGCCGGAGCCGGTGTAGATGGCGGTCCAGGTGGCGGCACCATCTGTCGACTTGTAGACGGTGCTGTTGCGACCGCTGTAGGGCCCGCCCACCGAGGCATAGAGCGTGCCGGAGATACCCGGCTGCGCGACGATGGCGTTGACCTGTCCCATTGGCCCGCCGAGGGGCTGCCAGAGGTCGGTCAGCAGGATGTCAATCCCACGCGTCGTGCCGCCCGCCGTCACCGTGACGCTATCGGCCCTCCCGTCGCCCTCATAGTCGTACCACGCGTAGGGTTCGAGGCCAGGATCGTAGTCGCTGTCGTTGTCGAGGTCGAGGTAGGTGAAGACATAGTAAGTACCTTCCTCGACGCCTACGATCGTGTATGCACCGATATCGGTGCTGGTCGCACCGGTCGCCACGGCAGGCGGGGCCGGGGGCACCGTCGTGGTGAAGACGGAGAGCTGAATGCCGATGGTCCCTGGGCGGCTGCCGTAGTAAGTAACGGTACCTGTGATGTCGCCGGGGGCTGCCAGAACCCAGTCACTCAAGGCGATGAGGCCCAGTGTAGCCAGCCCCATGGCAACCAACAGACTCACCATCAACGTTCCATACTTAGCTGTAGCCGAAGAACTGCGGTCTGACGTCGCTTCCATAGGTCTTCCTCCAACTATATCGTTCACGTTTCCTGGTCAATCAGTATGGATGATCGTCCGGATGATGTTTCCGAGTCGGATCTGCGAAAGGCGCCGCTGCATCGCCCGGCGGACCAGATCCCGTAGACTGAGCCCGTGCCACGCATTTGCGACGGTGCGGCTGAGCCCGACGATGAAATACGCAGCCCAGAAGAGGCTGCCGAGATCCGCCGTGAAGAGCAGCGATTCCGTGGCGAGGTGATAGATGCTGGCCCCGATCAGGGCCGCAGTGAAGAGCAGCTGTGGCAGGATCTCGCGCCAATAGAGCCGGTAGACGTGTTCCTTGCGCGTGACGCGGTAGGTAGGTTTCTGGTTGGGTCCGTAGTACAGCGCCACAAGGGTGGCGCGGGCATAGACCGGTGCCATACCGAGCCATGTCTCCCGGGCGCGCCAGAGCGACTCATAGGGCAGATCCCCTCCGAGGCTGATCAGGAGCAGCTCGATGCTCAACGCCAGGGGCCAGAAGTGCCAAGCGTAGTCCGCGTGCGTCGTGACCAGCGGATAGATCCCAAAGGCCAGGGAGAAAACGGGCGTGAGCGCGAAGGCCATCACGGCGAAGCTCATGAGGTAAAAGAAGCCCAACTCCGCGAACTGTAAGTGCTGTCGCAGCGAGAGGCCGCGCTTGTCACCCCAGAAGGTTATTCGCATCGTGTCCAGCGCCCAAGTCCCCCGCTGCTTGATCGCGTTGGCCATATCCTCGGGCGCGGTCTGGCCTATAGCGCCCACGAGGGGGAGATACGCGCCGCGCCACCCCCGTCGCAGCGCCTCAATGCCCGATTGCAGGTCCTCGACAAGGTTCCACGAGGGGAAGCCCCCGATGTCCACCAGGGCCTCCCGCCGCCAAACCAGGCCCGAACCACAGGGGAAAACGGCGTCGGCTGCATTGCGGGCAAACATCGCCTGGCGGTAGAAGAGCGGTTCCAGATTGCCGAAAGGATCACCGGGACTGACCTGAGCCTCCTTGATCGTCTGCACGAAGCCGGTGTCGTCGTGGCGCAGGAGATGGCCAACTGCAGCCGATAGGAAGCCGGGATCGCCGACCAGGTCATCGGCATCGCGCGTCTCGATGAAAGCCGGGGGGGTGTCCCAGCTGTTGACGAAGTCGAGGGCCGAGTTCAGGTTGCCTGCCTTGGCCTCGCCTCGCCGTTCGGGATCGCCGCGCCGGGGCGGCTGGTGGTAGAGAATCGTTACATCTGGATAGACCGTTGATAGGTGAGCTACGACCTCCTTGATCGCCAGACGATGACCGTCATCACTGATGATGACCTGTAGATGCTCCTGGGGATAGGTCTGCTGCACGACCGAGCGCACGGTCTCCGTGACCATCTCCGCGGGCTCACCATAGGTGGGGATGATGACGGCAACGTCTAGGGCCTGCTCTTCGAGCACTGGCTGGGTATCCTCAATGCGAGAGTGCCAGTGGTTGATGACGGTGATGGTGACCATCGCCGTCATCACGGTGGCTGCCAGGGCAAAGGGGATTGCGAGCCAAGGCGCCTGCCAGTTGAGGTTGGCATAGAGCCAGGGCAGATACCAGGCCAGTGCGAGGAAGGCCAACAGACCGGCGATGCGCGTCTTCCAGGGTCTCACGCTAAGGCTCCTCCGGGGCGCGCTGCCAGATGACGGTCTCGACGGGGTAGCTTACGTAGCGGAAGTCCGAACCGGGGTTGATTACCAGGGATGTGTGGGCATAGACGCGCTGGTAGTCGGGACAGGCTGCCAGGGCAGCAGCCACCTCATCGGTCCACGTGTAGGAACCCTTGACGTCAACGACCCACTGGAAGTCGCAGGGCGCCGGTGCTGTGTCCTCTGTCATCACGCGATAGGAGTCGTAGACATCCCACGGTGACGAGATGCGGCCTTGCGCATAGAGCTCGACCGTGAAGGGCCACGATTCGTTGATGAGGAGCTGGTCTCCGGGCTCGACGCGCTCCGCGAGGAAGCGTGCGGGAAAGGACAGGTTGGGCCAGCCGAGGTTGGCCTGGTAGACCTGCAACACACCAAGCCCCGCCAGCCCGATGGCGATTGCCGAGGCTGCCGCCCTTCGTAGGAGGTTCTTCCGCCGCTCGCCCCAAAGCCGGGCAAGGGTGAGGCCGACAAGCGGATAGGCGAAGAGAAAGCCGAAGACAAGGTGTTTGTTGGTGCCGACAGGATCCTGCGTCCCGAGGTGGTAGAGGGGCCAGATGGCGAGCGCAGCGACGAGGACGGTCGATACCGGACGCCGGCCCTTGGCCAATGCCCAGCCGGCAATGGCGAGGGTTGCCACGGGTGTGGTGAGGTAGAGGACGGCAAAAACAATCGTTGAGAGCGGCACCCCGAAGCCAGGGCTGTTCTGG
>JAFGNI010000300.1 GCA_016927095.1 Anaerolineae bacterium
CCCTCGGGCGTCGGCGTGGCGGGAAGCCCCGTCGACACCAGATAGCTCTGCACGGGCGTCTGCCCCTCGTAGGCCGTGACCCGCTGCTCCGAGAGATCCACATCGATCCAGCGTGGCTCGTCGATGGCCCAGACCGGCGCGGGCTCAAAGACGGGACTGGTCACCGTCGGCCCAGGTAGCTCCGAAACGGGAACCTCGGGCACCGCGTCCGCATCAAGCGCGGTTGTGTACTCGCCCGATACGTAGGCTGCCTGTCCCTCATGCTCGATCCGCCACCAGCCACCGCTGCGACCTGTGACGCGTGCCTCACTCCCGGGTTCGAGGAAACCAACCTTATCATAGCCAGTGCTGGGACCACGGCGGACGTTGACCCCACTCTCTCCTGCAATCAGCCGCGGGAGAATCGGTGTGGGCGTCGGCGGAACCGGCGTCGCCGTCGGCGGGATCGGTGTGGGCTCCAGCGTCGCAGTAGGTAGCGGCGTAGCTGGCGGGACGTCCGTGGGTGGTGCCGTTATCACGGGAATGACCTCCGTAGGCACAGGCGTGACGGTCTCCTCTGCAGCTGCCTCAGCCTGCTCAGGTTCAACCGCTGCAAACAAACCCGCACCAACTCTGATCGCTAGACCCAGGACGATGATCCCCACAACAATCGTCAGGATCAGGTTGAGAATCGCGTGAAGCTTATCTTGGTTGTTGTCAGTATCCTGATTGTTCTCACCCATTGTCCTTACCTTCTTTTTCATTTAATGATGGCGTATCGGTATTCTGACGAGGGTCGCGTCGCAAAAGTTCCGAAGGATATCCCATTGGGTGGCGCAGTTGCCTGTCATGTACGAGCCGTGCGTGGGTCGGATTCGTGTCTATACTCTTCTGGTTGTTATTGTAGATATATATATCATACATATATATCTAATTGTGTCAAGCCTGAAACCAGACCAATGGGAAGAAACGGTCGATCGGTGTACAATGCCGTCCGAATAGGGCCTATCGGCATGGAAGTGAGTGATTATGAAGACGGTTGGGTTGATTGTAAATCCCATCGCCGGGATGGGGGGCAGCGTCGGACTCAAGGGCACCGACGGGGAGATGGTGAAGCGAGCGCGTCTGCTCGGCGCGCGCCCTGTCACACCGGAGCGGGCTGTGGACTTCCTGGCACACGTCACGCACGGCGAGGACATCGTATGGCTGGCAGCGCCGGGAGCCATGGGCGCAGCCTACCTCGCGCCGCTTGGCTTCACTGTCTCTGTCGTCGACGGACACGCTACCGCGCATGCTACCGCGCACGCTAGCGCGCATGATCCAAACAGTGAGACGACCGCTGATGACACACGCCGGATTGCCGTGGCGATGGTACGCGCCGGGGTAGATCTGCTGGTCTTCGTAGGTGGCGACGGCACCGCGCGCGACATCTGCGACGCCATTGGTGTCGAGAGACCCGTGGTCGCCGTGCCCACAGGCGTCAAAGTCTATAGCAGCGCATTTGCGCTGAGCCCCCGCGCTGCCGCGGTCATGGTCGACGCATTCGTCGAAGGCGTCGGCCTCACTGAGGTCGAGGTACTGGACATCGACGAGGACGCGTTCCGTGATAACCGACTGCAGGCACGCCATTACGGGTTCCTGCTCGCGCCCGATGTAGGGGCGCAACTGCAACCGGGCAAGGAAGGGACACACGCGACGCCCGACACGGCGGAGAACCAGCGCGACATCGCTGCCGCATTCATCGAGGAGATGGAGACCGACGTGCTCTACCTGCTCGGACCGGGCACGACGGTGCAGGCAATTGCCAAGGACCTAACGGTCGAGAAAACGCTACTGGGGATCGACGCACTCCTCAATGGACAGATCATCGCCCGGGACCTCAACGAGCGGCAGATCCTTACGATGCTGGAAACTCACTCACAGGCCAAGATCGTGGTCACGCCCCTCGGCGGCAATGGCTTCATCTTAGGGCGCGGCAACAAGCCGTTCACACCGGAGGTGATCCGACGGGTCGGGCTCGATCGTATAATGGTGGTAGCGACCGAGCAGAAGGCGCAGCAGATCGGCCTCCTGCGGGTCGACACCGGCGACGCCGCACTCGACGCGCAGTTATCCGGCTATCGCGAGGTCATGATCGGCTATGGGATCGCTCGGGCAATGAAGGTCCAGGCGGCATAGGTGTCGGGGAGCTTCCACCGGTTCTGAGATCCGTCTCAGCCATATCAGTCAGAGGAGGCATAATGCAGTCGCGTCCGAATATCCTATACATCCACACCCACGACATCGGGCGGTACGTGCAACCGTACGGGTATGCCGTACCGACGCCCCACATCCAGGCGCTGGCAGAAGAAGGCGTGCTCTTCCGCCAGGCGTTCTGCGCCAACCCGACCTGCTCGGCGAGCCGCGCCGCGCTGCTGACGGGAATGTATCCCCACAACAACGGGATGACGGGGCTGGCCCACCGGGGCTGGTCGCTGAACGACTACAGCCAACACATCGTCCACACGCTACGGGATGCCGGCTACGAGACGGTCCTCGCAGGCGTGCAGCACGTGGCCCACGGTCCGGATGCCTGGCGGACCATCGGCTACGACCGGTGGCTGGGCAACGAGGATGCACAGGCACGCGCTGCGGCGTACCTGGAATCTGCACCGTGTGAGCCCTTCTTCCTATCGGTGGGGTTCAGCGACACGCACCGCGAGTTTGGGCCTCTCAGCGACGCCGGCGACCCACGCTACTGCCGCCCACCCGAACCGCTGCCCGACACGCCCAAGACCCGCGAGGACATGGCCCACTTCATGACCAGCGCGCGCGACGTCGATGCAAAGATGGGCACCGTCTTGGCAGCGCTGGAGCACGCGGGGCTCACCGAGAACACGCTCGTCATCTGCACAACCGACCACGGGATCGCCTTCCCGCGGATGAAATGTACGCTTACCGACAGCGGCACCCATATCATGCTGATCGTGCGCGGGCCGGGCGGCTTTGAGGGCGGGCACGTGGTCGACAGCCTGGTAAGCCACATCGACATCTTCCCCACGCTCTGCGACCTGTTGGGGATCGAGCCCCCACCGTGGCTGCAGGGCGTGTCCTTGATGCCCCTGATTCGCGGCGAGGCCACCGATGTACGGGACGAGGTCTTCACCGAGGTGAACTACCACGCGGCCTACGAGCCGATGCGCGCGATCCGCACG
This sequence comes from Anaerolineae bacterium, assembly GCA_016927095.1. The sequence continues at coordinate 3,174 of JAFGNI010000300.1, forward strand.
AAGCGCTGGAAATACATCCGCCGCTTCGACGACCGCCGCGGGCCCGTCCTCCCCAACTGTGACGACAGCCCGAGCAAGTCGCTCTGGCTCGAACACGGATGGGCGGAGATGGCACCGGACACGGAGGCGCTCTTCGATCTGGCCTTCGACCCCAACGAGGCGCACAACCTCGTCAGCGACCCACGGGCGCAGGCTGTGCTGGCGGAGCTCCGAGCGCAGCTTGGCGCCTGGATGCACGCGACCGGCGATCCGTTGCTCGCGGGGCGCATCGCTGCGCCTGCCGGCGCCGTGGTAAACGACCCCGATGGACTCTCACCTCGCGAGCAGCCGATGCCAGTGGTGCGGGCGTGAAGCTGCTGCTCTGGGATTTCGACGAGACGCTGGGCTATCGCCATGGTGGCGCGTGGATGGCGTCGCTCTTCGAGGTGCTGCAACGTGAGGCGCCCGAGTGCCCTGCGACGATGGACGAGCTCGAGACCTTCACACGGGCTGGGTTCCCGTGGCACACGCCAGAGGTGCCCCACCCCCACCTGGACTCGGCGGATACCTGGTGGGAGGCGCTCGAGCCGGTCTTCGTCGACGCCTACGTGGGGGTCGGGCTGCGGGCAGAACGGGCGCGCGCAATGGCCAAGCTCGTGCGGCCCACGTATCTCGACCTGGCGCGCTGGCGCTTGTATGAGGACACCGAACCAACGTTACGTGCACTGACCGAGGCCGGATGGACGCATGCGATCCTGTCGAACCACGTACCGGAGCTCGAGACGTTGGTCAACGGGCTCGGCCTGTCGAGCGTCTTTGCGCGCGTCTTCAACTCGGCGCTCACGGGCTATGAGAAGCCGCACCCCGAAGCCTATCGAACCGCACTCAGGGCCTTCCCCGACGCGATGGTCCGCTGGATGATCGGCGATAGCTACCGCGCCGATGTGCTGGGCGCAGCGGCTGTAGGCATCCCTTCGGTGCTGGTTCACAAACCCCATCCCGACGCCAGCCGCTATGCTGCCACGCTCGCGGAAGTCCCAGGAATGCTTTAGAGGAGGAATTCACCGCAAAGAACGCGGGGATCGCAGAGTCTTCCACTGTCTGCTTACCGTGGCTCTGCGCCCTTTGCGGTCTCAGCGGTAAATGGACCATGACCATCAAAGACTACGCCATTCTGCGGGACCTGGCCGAGCGCTATCGCGAGATCGCGGCGGACCCGATGATGGACGAGCGCCGGGACCTTTGGCGGCGGCACAACAGCCTCAAGCG
>JAFGNI010000301.1 GCA_016927095.1 Anaerolineae bacterium
TCAAGAAGTCGTCCACCTGGTGGGCCGTTGGCCTGGGCCTCCTGGGGCTGGTGCCTGTCCTGGCCTGGAACGCGCGCCACGGCTGGGCGTCGTTCGCGTGGCAGCTGAGCCATCTGACATTGTCCTCTCCCGGGAGCTCCGCCGGGGCACTGTTCGTGGGCCTGGGCCGGAACCTCGCTCACGCGGCCGTCTACTTTTCATGGCCACTTGCTCTCGCGGTCTGCGCCGGTCTCTTCAGGACGCGCACGCCCGCGGACCGCTGGCTCTCCCTGGTTGCCTTATTGGTGCTGGCGCCGGTGGCGGTCAGCCCGGCCAACAGCCCGCGCAATCTGACGACCGGGGCCGTCCCCTTGCTCCTGCTGGCTGCTGACAGGGGTATGAGGGCCTTTGCCGGGGCCACATCGTCGGGGCGACGGTCCCTCGCCCTGCTTGGCGTAGCTGCCTGTTGGATTGCGGTGGCTATCTACGGATCCGGCTCCGTGGTGGCTATGGTACGGGAAGCCCCCCAGGTGCCCCAGAGTAGCGTGGTCCGTGAGATCCGCTATGATGCCGCCGGCTGGGACACCTTGGCAGGACAGCTCCCCGGGGATGGGACGCTCGTGGCAGTAGACTACAGCCTGGCGGGGCATCTGGCCTACTATACGGATCGGCCGGTCACTACGGCCTGGCCCCAGTACCGGATGTGGGGCACCCCGGACCTGGAGGACGTTCTTGTCGTAGCTTCTACCTACCTAGCCCCGGGCGTGGTGGCATCCCAGGTCGAGGCAGCCTACACTGAGTACGCCGCCCTGGCGCCAGTGGTGATGGGTAAGGTGGGGGGAGAGACGAAGCAGTTGCGCCTCTGGTCGGCCGATGGGTTGCGGGTGCCGCCTGAGGAGTTTCTCGATCGGATGGATTTCCTCACGCTCTACGCCGAGGGTCAATGATCGCGGCAGAACGCCGACTGGCAAGAGTCGGTTGGAATGCGCTGTCTCGCTTGGGCGCGCAAGTATGGGCCAAGGCGCTCTCGCTGGTTCTCGCGCCCTTAGTTGTGCGCCTGGCAGGGCCCACCGAGCTCGGGCGGTATCTCATGGCCCTGACGGTGACGAGCATTGTCGCTGCCGTGACGGATCTAGGCCTCACCATCTACCTGACCCGAGAGGGTGCTCAGATCCAAGATCCGATCCGCAACCGCCGGTTTCTGGGCGACATTCTGGTGATGAAGACCGGGCTGGCTGCACTTGGGTATGGCTTGCTGGCAGCTGTGGCGCCCGTGCTCCCGCTGCCGGAGGTCACCCGTCAACTTCTTCCCATCGCAGGGCTGGCGCTGGTGCCCGAGGCAGCCACGGCGGCGCTCCACGCCTTTCTCAACGCGCGGCAACGGATGGATCTCTCCAGTGGCATCCTTGCGATCGTACGATTGGTGGCGACCGCAGGTGCCCTACTGGCGCTGACAACGGGGAAAGCTGCAGCGGCGATACTGTGGTGGCACGTGACCGGCACCGTAGCCGGCACTCTGATCAGCCTCAGCGTCCTATGGGCCAAGTTCGGCTCCCCGATCATCCAACCTGGCGCGCTGCTCCACCGGCGGACGCTACGGCAGCACCTGGTCGAGGCGCTGCCCTTTGCCGCGACCGGGTTCATCGCGATGCTCTACCGGCGACTGGACCTCCTGCTGCTGGGGAGTTGGCATGGCGAGCTGGTCGCCGGATGGTATGGCGCAGCCACGCGCCTTTGGGAGGCGGTGCATCTCGTACCTGCCAGCCTGTTGGACGCGCTTTTCCCCGAGATGTCGCGGATGGCGTCCCAGCCCGGTGGGCGCCAGCGGCTGCGCCTGTTGCTCAAGGGGGGCGGCGCGGTGCTCTTCGCAGGCGGGAGCGGCCTTGCCGTACTCGGGGCGCTGGGGGGACCCCAAGGACTGCGCCTTATCTACGGCGCCGGTGTCGCCGACGCAACGGTGCAGACGTGGCAGGTACTCGTATGGGCTATCCCGGCGATCTTTCTCTACCTGTTGGGGGGACACACGCTCTATGCGGTGCGCGAACAGCGTGCCGTGACAGGCCGGATGGTTGTCGTGGCGCTGGTGAACGCCGTGGCGAACCTTGTGCTCATCGCCAGGTGGCGCCACATAGGTGCTGCGATGGTCCTCTTGGCTTCGGAGTGGCTGCTCTGTCTGCTGCTGTATGGCAGGGCGTGGCGCGTTGTCGCGATGGAAGAGGAGCAGCATGAAACCTAGCGCTCAGCACCGGCAGGCAGCGCAGGCGTTCGATCTCGTGGCAGGCGACTATGATTCCGTCTATGGCGAGGGCGGGAATCCCGCCATGGTTTGGATGCGCCGCGAGAACGTAACGCACCTCAGATCGCTGTTCTCCCCTGGGAGCCGGCTTCTGGAGGTCGGCTGTGGCACCGGCGACGAAGCCGTCGCCTTGGCGCGCAGCGGGTGTTCCGTTGTGGCGACGGACATCTCACCAGCCATGGCACGCCTGACCGCGGCTAAGGCCGTCCGCGCCGGCGTCGCGGAGCGCGTCCAGGTCCTCGCCCTGCCTGCAGGGTCGCTGGCTGCGCTACTCGTGGACAGACCCTTCGATGGTGTCTACACGAGTTTCGGCGGCTTGAACTGCGAGCCAGACCTGGCAGGGTTTGGTGAAGCGCTGTCCCGATTGGTGCGCCCTGGTGGTGCCGTAGTCTGCGGCGTGATGGGACGATTCTACCTCTTCGAGATGCTGTGGTACCTGGCACGGGGGCGACCGCGACAGTCCCTGCGCCGCTTGCGCGGCGGTTGGCAGGAGGCACCAGTCGCGGGCCGGAACGGCAGGCAGATGCACGTGGCGACCCGCTACCTCGGTGTTCGTGAGATCCATCGCGCTGTGGGCGAGCAGTTTGTGGTCGAGGAGATACGCGCGCTTCCGCTGGTGATGCCGCCCCCTTACGCAGCGGAGCTCTATGCGCGGTATCCCGGCCTCATCGCACGACTTGAAGGTCTGGACCGGGCGCTGCGAAGACGCTGGCCCTTCCGGTTGCTCGGGGATCACCTGGTGGTGGTCTTCCGGCGGCTGAGGAACGGATGATGGGTTATGAGACCGGAGTTCTCGGTGGCGTCGTGATCGGGCAGTAGCGTCTCAGCATCCCTGATGGGGCCGAAGAGGTAGCCGCCCAGGCCCACTGCCGCCGCCAAGAGACCGGCAAGCGCGAGCTGGACCCCCATACCGGCGCCCGGCCCGGTGCCGAACAGCCTGGCGAGCCAGCTATTGGCCATTGTTTGGGGAGCAAACGCCGGCTCGAGGATCCGATCGGCAAGCGGCCCTGCCACCAGTTGACTCACAGGTGTCACAGCCCAGGCGATGAGCCGGCGTGTCGCGAAAACCCGTCCCTGGATATCGGGTGGCACCTTCATCTGCCAGATTGCCTGATTCGAAGAATTGATCATTGGCACGACCAGCGTGCCGGCGAAGGCAAATATCAGCCATGGTGTCAGCGCCTGCGAGGCGCCCATCGCCGCCAATGCCAAACCGCCCAGGAGCCATCCCAGCAAGACGCCGTGCACGCGACGCGTAAAGCCGCCCCAAGCTCCCAAGATCAGGCTTCCCGCTACCCCCCCGATAGCCCCGGCGGTCTGGATGGCACCAAAGGCAAGAGTATCACTGCCCGTCCGGGCCAGGATCATCGGATCCTGGACCATGTAGCCAAGTGAGATAAAGAGGTTGCCCAAGAGGAAGACAAGCTGGAGGCCCAGGAGGCTTGGTCGGGCGAGAATGTAGCGCAGCCCGAACATGGCTTGGTGCAGGAAGCCGCCCTCGGCTTGCTGCCCGCTCTGGGACCGGGTGGGTTGGGGGATCTTCACAAAGAGGAGCGTGCCAATCGCGAAGGCCGCGCTGACGAGATCCAAGACGAGGAGTGCGGTGAGGCCGGGCTCTCCACTACTTTGGGCAGCCAGTTGTGGCATATGTCCCACCATCCACGCGCTCAGTGGTGCCAGGAGCGCACCGGCGATCATTGGCGCGAAGATAGCGGAAGATGTGCCAGCCATCTCCAACATCGCATTCGCCCGCGTGTAGTGCTTCTTGTCCAGCATAGTTGAGATCGCCGCCGAATAGGCGGGCCACTGGAACCCCTGAAAGGTACCGCTGATGAATGCAGTGACATAGAGGTGCCAGATTTGAAGGCTTCCAGAGGTGTAGAGAAGCAGCACAAAGAATGTGGTTGCCGCGGCAGCCAGGTCGCTCACCATCATCATCAGCTTCCGGTTGGCCCGATCCACCAAGACACCTACCACAGGTGTAAAGAGCACCATCGGCACGAAGAACCAGAACCCGATGCGCGTCATCGGCGTAGCTTGACCGCCGCTGGCGTCGAAAATCCAGAACCGCATGCCGAATTGGCTTACAGCAGTCCCGAGAAGGGACAGGATCTGACCGATCCAGATGATGGTAAATGCGGTCATACCGGTAGGCCGGTCCTCGCTCTTGGTCATGGTTCTCTCCTGGGTGGCGCGCATTGCGCCGTCGACACGCCTGTGTCTCCTCCGACACATCGCTGTGATAGGGGCAGTTTCCTCCACCACTATAGGGTTCTGACTGAGGATGTCAAGTGGTTTCCTAATGATATTCAAGGTCGGTGCTTAAGAATATTGAGATTAGTCTCGTCTTCTTTGTGCATTGACCAAGGATTGTCAGACGCGTATAATAGAAACACGGAGGTACAACCTGAGGACAAAGGAGGGTGTCGATGGCTGAGAAAACCGGTGGCATCGCACGGTTGGCCGCGCAGAGCTACACTGATGCGAAGGAGCTGATAGGCAGGCTGTTCGATGTCGCCACGCCGAGCGCCGCATTCGGGGAACCGGTCAAGGCCGGCGACCAAATCGTGATCACGGCGTCGGAGGCGACGGTGTCGGTGGGCTTTGGCTTCGGCCTTGGCGGCGGGGATATTCCTACCCCTGCGGTCGAGGAGGGTGAGGAAGGGGAGGCGCCTGACGCCGAAAGCCTCGGCGGCGGCGGTGGCGGCGGTGGGTTCAGCAGCAGTCGGCCCGTTGCTGTCATCGCTGTGGGACCCGAAGGCGTCCGGGTGGAACCCGTGATGGATGTGACCAAGGTGGCGCTAGCTTTCTTCACGATGTTCGGCGGTCTGATCGCGATGACAGCCAGAATGCGGAACGCGGGCCGAGGGTAGGGGGGCAAGGTGACGGAGACAACCGGATCTTCAGGGTCACGTTCGAAAGAAGTCTGGCGGGAGGTGGGGCGCAGCTTTGAGGCGCTGGGGGCGAGCCTCTCCTCGGCGTTTCAGGAAGCCTGGGACGATGAAGGCAACCGGCAAGCCGTTCGCGAGGTCGAGGCCGGGCTGAAGTCGATGGCGAAGACGATTGCCGACACGGTGGCGGCGGCGGCATCTCCCGAGGGTCAGGAGCTGCGCGCTGAGGCCGAGCGTGTGGTGGCCTCGGCGGCTGAAGCCGGCAGACAGGCGTCTGAAACGGCCAAACCACAGATCGTGGCGGCGCTGAGGTCGCTGCGTGACGGCCTCCAAGCTGCTATCGACGAGCTACAGCAGGCGGGAAAGCGCCCTGCGGGACCCGAGGGCGACGCAGAAGACGGGTGACGCCAGGTCAGGGTCCTTGGTTGCGCTTAGCGACTAAGGACCGGCTTCGCAGTACGGTGCTGCCCCGACCTAGCGCTAGGTCGGGGCAGCATGGTTCTGTCGCCTCTGTCAGGCGTGCGTCTTGACCAAGGTGCGCATTTGCTGCCGGAGTTCGGAGATCTGCTCCTGCGTTCGACGGATCCTATCGAAGGTGCCGGCTTTTGAGGTGATCCCCTCATCGATGAGTGACGCGGCAGCTTTGCAGCGGTTCTTCGCCACGCCGGCGCTGACTAGCAGGTCCAGGTGTTCGCGTGTCTCGGGGTTGACCTTGATGACCATCAGGTTCGAGGCATCCTCGAGGGTGGTGAGAACCGCGCGCCCGAGGGCATCGACCAGCTTGACTGTCTCATCCACGACAGCGGCGATGGCGTCTGCAAGATCCGAGCCGCCATTCTCGACCACTTCTGCTTCTTGTGCCTTTTCGTCTGACATCACTATCCTCCGTCTTGTTCGTTGCGGTCTGGGTGTCGGTTTGGGCGAACCCAGTACTCAGTTAGCCTGATCGTTGAGATGTGTCGTCGCGGCCTCAGCCGCGGAACCGTTGAAGCGGCTATTACGGACCAACTTTGCTGAGCACTAGTCCGTCTCTTGTTTCTCGCCCTCTCCGGCGCCCTGTGAGGGGAGCTTGACCTCGTGTCGCAGCTTTTCTCGGAGCTCCGCGATCTGGTCGGTGATGGCGCTGATGCGGCTGAACAGCGCTTCGTTAGCGTTGATACCCTCGTTGATCAGGAATGCCGCGCTCTCCGAGCGGCTCTTGGTGATCTCTGCCTCGACAAGCATATCCAGGTGGGCCAGGGCCTCGTCATTGACCCGCACCATCACCACGTTGCCGCGTCCTTGGAGGGCTTCGCTTAGGGTCTGTGCAAAGGTCTCGGCCTGCTTGAGCGCATCCTTGATGGACGACGCGCCTTTTTCTTTCTTGGCGCCGGGCTTCGCCGTGGCCTCATCTGAGGGCATGGGGGCCTCTTGGCCTTCCGGCGAAGGGATCACTGTCTCTGCGCCTCCCTCTACCGTCTCGGTCTCCTGTGGTGACTTGATCTCGACTTCAACCGCGTGCTCGTCTTCCATTTCGATTCCTCCTGACTTCTGTGCCCACGTGTTAGGTATGTATTCTGTCCTTTGTAATTGACTTACACGTAATATAATAGCGCAGTTCAGGTTATTTGTCAAGGGCTGCCGCCGAGATTTGACATCTCCGTGCCAGACGCTATACCGAACCAAGGTGAGCCAACTGGGAGGGGACGATGCCGTTACACATTGCCGGTGCGCAACTGCCCGTGACGCAAGAGGTGAGCCGCAACGTCGCGTCATTGTTGCGTGCGATCCAGTATGCAGCCGACGTGGGGGCCGACATTCTGCTGACGCCCGAGGGGGCGCTGAGTGGCTACACGCCGGATTTCGATCGTGACTTGGTGCGGGTTGCGCTGGAGGCGGTGACCCAGCGTGGTCGCGATGCCGGCGTGGGTCTCGCGCTCGGGACGTGCTTCGAGGAGGACGACGGGCGCTGCTACAACCAGATCCGCTTCTATGACCAGGCCGGACGCTACCTGGGGTTTCATAGCAAGCAGCTACGCTGCGGCACGCTTGAGGCGCAGCCGCAGGGCGAGATCAATGACTATGCGGTGGCGCCCCTTCAGGTCTTCAGTTTGGGCGGCGTCAAGGTCGGCGGCCTGATCTGCAACGACCTGTGGGCCAATCCTGAGTGCACGCCGGTGCCTGATCCCCATCTGACACAGCAGCTGTCCACGATGGGAGCCCGGGTGATCTTCCACGCGGTCAACGGTGGGCGGAATGGTGGCCCGTGGTCGAAGGTCGCCTGGCACTATCACGAGGCAAACCTGAGGATGCGGGCCCGAGCGGGCAAGCTCTGGATCGTGACCGTGGACAGTGCCCATCCGGTCTCGCTCCCTTGTTCGGCGCCCTCCGGCGTTGTCGCGCCCTCTGGGGACTGGGCGTGTCAAGCCGAATCGCAGGGCGAACGATTCTTCGATTTCGAGATTCCGTTACCCTGAGAGGTTTTTGACAGGCTCCCGACAGGCATCTAGAATGGATAACTGATGCGTAGCATACGCCTTGCAGCCCCGTTGCCGGGAGCGCTTGGCACCTGGCGAGGGCGCTGTACTTCCCGAAACGATCTGAAAGGAGCTGGATATGGCAAGAGCTGCATATTACGAGCGCGACAAGGTTATACGCGTCGGTGAGGCCGCCGCTGGCGCACCGGGCCCAGGCGAGGTCCAGGTGAAGATCGCTTATTGCGGCATCTGTGGCACGGACCTACATATCTATCATGGCACGATGGACCAGCGCGTTGCCCCTTCGCAGATTATGGGCCACGAGGTGTCGGGCACGATCTCTGCGCTGGGGGCCGGTGTGACGGGCTTTGAGGTGGGGCAGACCGTGACGGTGATGCCGCTGGACCCTTGCCATCAATGCCCCGCCTGCAAAGCGGGCCACAGCCATATCTGCCTCAATCTCAATTTCCTGGGGATTGACACGCCGGGGGGCTTCCAGACCTATTGGTCCGTGCCTGCAGACGCGGTCCTGCCGCTGCCGCCTTCGATCTCGCTCAAACGGGCGGCGCTCGTGGAACCTCTGGCGGTTGCCTGTCACGATGTGCGCCTTGGTGACGTCAAGGCCGGTGAGTTCATCGTCGTTCTGGGAGGCGGTCCCATCGGAACGCTGGTGGCCCTGGTCGCCCGGCACGTGGGGGCCCAGGTCCTGGTATCGGAGATCAACCCCGACCGCATCCGCATTGGTCGAGAGTTGGGCCTCGATGTCGTTGACCCGAGGGACGTCGATCTGCGGGCGCTGGTCGAGGCGCGCACCGGCGGTGCGGGTGCCGATGTGCTGTTCGAGGTGACGGCGAGCGCGGCGGGGGCAGCGACGATGACGCAGCTGATGCGAACACGGGGCCGCATCGTCATCGTCGGCATCTTTGGAGAGCCGCCCAAGGTGGATCTGAAGGCCATCCTCTGGCGGGAGATGCAGCTCCGCGGCGCGCGGGTCTACGAGCGTCAAGACTTCGAGCGCGCCATCGATCTGGCGGCGCAGGATGTATTGCCGCTAGATGCACTGATCACCGAGGTCTATCCGCTGGAGCGGCTGGAGGCGGCGCTGCAGCAGCTGGAGAGCGGCGGCGATGCGATGAAGATCCTCATTGACGTAGCAGCGGAAGGAGCCGCGTGATGGGCGTACTGGACAAGTTCAGGCTGGACGGCAAGACCGCGTTGGTGACCGGTTGCCGGCGGGGCATCGGCATGGCCATCGCTGTGGGGCTGGCGGAGGCAGGGGCTGACATCGTCGGTGTCAGCAAGTCGCTGGCCCCCTGCGGAAGCGAAGCGGAACAGGCGGTCACCGGCCTCGGACGCCATTTCAGGGCCTACCAATGCGACTTCTCAGACCGGTCGGCGCTCTACGAGTTCGTCAAGCGGGTGAAGGCCGATGTGCCGACCATCGACATCCTGGTGAACAACGCCGGGACGATCTTGCGCAAGCCGGCAGCTGAGCACCCCGACGACTACTGGGACACGATCCTCGAGGTCAACCTTTCGGCGCAGTTCATCTTGGCGCGCGAGTTCGGCAAAGAGATGGTGGCGCGCGGCA
>JAFGNI010000302.1 GCA_016927095.1 Anaerolineae bacterium
CAAGTCCTCACTCGTCGGCGCTGGCCTCCTGCCTCGTCTGGAGACATTGGAAGAGAGTCGCACTTGGATGCTCCCTCAATGGCACCATGACTCTCGTCAATGGCTAGGCCTGCGCTGCACCCCGGGTGAAGCCGGCGACGATCCATTTACGTCCATGGCCTACTGCCTGAGTCCGATGCTGGGTCAGAAGAGGTCGGAGATCGCGAAGAAGCTTGCGGTCAGCACATCCACCGTGTCGCGCTTTTTCGACCAGCTCGCGGGAAGAGATCCGAATCGAAAGGCAGCGCTCCTCTTCATCGATCAGTTCGAAGAGCTCTTTACGACGGTTAGAAGGGATCTGCGCGCACCGTTCGTACGCTGCCTAGTCGAGCTTACCAAAGCGGGGTCCCTGCATATGGTGGTCACGATGAGATCGGATTTCTACCATCACTGCATCGACAATCCGTCCATGGCCGCTCTGCTCGAACGCGGGACCTATCCACTCTCGGTACCAAGGCGAGACATGCTCCGGGAAATGATAGAATTACCAGCCGAGCGTGCCGGCCTAACATTTGAAGAGGGTCTGGTTGCCAAAATCCTCGATGACATGGGAGACGAACCTGGCAACCTACCGCTGATGGCGTACCTATTGGACGAGCTGCATCGGAGGTGCGCCGATAGCGGGAAGCTCACGGCGAAGGCATATCTCGAGCTGGACGGGGTCAGAGGAGCGATCGGGAAGCGCGCAGAGGCCGTCTTCAGCGGCCTGCAGTTGTCCGAACCAACCCGCGTTTTTCAAGGCGTCTTTCGCCAGCTCGTCGACGTCGACGGTCGCGGGATCGCCACGCGGCAGCGCGCTCGGCTTGACCTCTTGTTAAGTGACGCGGAGACGAGAGCCTTGGCCGACGCCTTCACCAATGCGCGCTTGCTTACGACTGCGCGCGATGGATCGTCGCCGATCATCGAGGTAGCACACGAAGCACTCCTTCAGAGTTGGGAACGGCTATCTCTCTGGATCCAGGACCGACACGACGATCTTCGACTATATGGCCGACTGCAAGCGGCCGCGTTTGAGTGGGAACAGAACCAGAGACGCGATGACTACCTGTGGTCCCAGGAGAGGCTGGAGCAGGTGTATGCAATGCAACGACGCTTGGATGTCGATTTCACCCCCATTGTGAAGGATTTCACCCGTCCGGAGATCGAACGTCTGCTAGCGGAATTCGAAAGAGATAACACCCCCGACTATCGACAAAGCAGCATCGTCGACCGAATTGCAAGGATGGGAGATGTCGGCGTTGCCGCAATGTGCGTCGCCTTCGACGTGGCGTCTCGAAACCCGAGATTGCGAGGCGGCTGGTCGAGCATGGACCTCTACCACACCAAGAACCGGGTAACGCTGCACATGCACGAATTCCTCAAGGTTCACGCCTCCACAGCCATCTCCGCACTGATCAACCATCTGAAGTCGGCCAACAATAACCAGCGTGGGGCCGCCGTCGTTGCGCTCGGCTCGATAGAGGCAACTGTTTCCGATCATCAGCTCAGCTCCATGGAGGTGAACCTCGGCTACAACGTGCAGAAGCAGTCTCCGTTTGGAGATCCCTCTGTAGTACCCGCCCTTCTGCCTCTACTAGGCGACCCCGATGCCACCGTGCGCCAGAACACCATATATGCGCTCGGTCTCATTGGTGATCGCTCGGCCGTTCCTCCTCTCAGGCACGCGCTCGAGGATGGTGATAGTCGCGTGCGAGCCAATGCTGCGGTCGTATTGGGCTTCTTTCGTGATCATGCTGCGGAGGACACTCTGCTTGCGGTGGCCACCGCCGATCGAGACGGCTCTGCAAGGCGTGCAGCCGCGATGGCCCTAGGCAAGCTTGTTGCCCCAGCGGCTATTGCTCCGCTCATACGATCCCTGGGCGAAACAGAGGAGGAATGGAAACGGGAACGGGTGCGCATCCTCCTGAGGCAGTACAAGGACGATCGTGCTGATGCGGCTCTCCGTCTCTGTCCTTCGCCGTGGCCCCCCGACCAAGCTGTCCTTCCTGGCCCTCTCACCACGCTCTCAGCAGGTGCAGATAGTCCACACGTGCGACGGCTGCGTGGTCTGCTGAAAGCCGTGCCGTGGACTTGTACGGTTGGCCTCGGAAGCGCTCTAGGCGCAGTCTCCGCCGGCGGGAGCACCCAGGTCCTCCCGACAAGCCTGCTGGGCCGGGGAATCGTTCTTAGCGCCCTTGCCCTATTGGCGGGGCTATCCGGGGCTTTGTTGTTGGGTCGAGCTGGTAGGCGGAGCGTTATCCGGTCTCCGTTCGCGCGGCTGCTCGCGAAGATGTTTTCCGCGACAACCTACCTTATGTTCGCCGTGCTCGTCAGTGCCTACGGTATGGCGGGAATGCTGGCGGCCCACATCGTGGTTTCGCCGCGAGGCACGAGGATGGCCTTCCTGGCCGCAATTCTGTTCGGGGCTGGCTCGATTCTGGGTTGGAGACTTGGACGCTCTATGGCGATGCGCCGTCTTTGGGTGCGTTTCGCAACGTCGCGGACACGCAAACCGCAGCCGCAGGTGGACGCGTAGCTCACTCGCACTCTGACGAGCCCCGCTCCAGAGCCCTCTCCGGGCTAGGGGATGTCAAGGACGAAGGATCCTGATCCTTCGAGAGGTACAGCCGTGCCGGCAGGCGGTGAGGGCCGTCAGGCGCGAGGTTCGAGGAAGTGGTTGACCGCCCTTTCACCGTCTCATCGACAAGTACCTGGTCGACGGCGCGGGCAATCTGGTGGCCCAGTCCACCATCGCGGCCGGGCGTGGCCTGCGTCGCATCCAAACCGGCCGCATTCAAACCTACCTTTACGGGGCCCTGGCTGGGGCCCTGGTTGTCGTTCTGATCAACTTCCTCATCCGGTGATGGGAGCCACTTCCGATGATTAGTCAGCAAAACGTCCTCAGCTGGGCCACCTTCTTCCCGCTGCTCGGGTTGGGGCTCATCCTTCTGCTCACCGCCCTGCGCGGCTTGCTGGGCCTGTCCAAGCAGACGCTCAACCAGGGCTCACGTGGCATCGCCCTTGTCACCAGCGGCGCCTCGTTCGTGTGCGCGATCCTGGCGTGGGCTTGGTACGACCCGGCCGCGCCCGGCATGCTGCTCAACGGCCGACCCACCGGCGTGCAGTTGGTCCAGCACTTCACCTGGATCAAGGCCTTCAACATCGAGTACCTGGTGGGCGTGGACGGCCTGTCCATCTCGATGGTCCTGCTCTCCGGCCTCATCTCGTTCGTGGCCACCATCGCCTCGCTGCCGTGGTGGGGAACGCCCCGCTACCTGGGCATGGCCGGCATGGACGAGCATGCCCACGACGACGGCCATCACCCCAAGCACTTCTCGGTGCGCATGGTCCCTGGCTACATGGCCATGCTGCTGCTCTTGCAGACCGGCATGATGGGCACCTTCGTCGCCCTCGACATGTTCCTCTTCTACGTGTTCTGGGAGGTCATGTTGCTGCCCATGTACTTCCTCATCGGCATCTGGGGGGGACCGCGCAAGGAATACGCAGCCATCAAGTTCTTCCTCTATACCTTGGTGGGCTCGGTGCTGATGTTGCTGGCCATCATCGGCATCTACTACGCCAGCCAGGCCGCGCCCCTGGCCGACGGCACCATGTCCAGCGGCCACACCTTCAACCTGCTGGCGCTGGCGCAACAGGGGCAACAGGGCGTGTTCAAGCACGCGGCCCCGATTCTGGGTTTCGCCTTCACCAAGATCGTGTTCGTCGGCCTGTTCATCGGCTTCTGCATCAAGATCCCGATGTTCCCCTTCCACACCTGGTTGCCCGATGCCCACGTGGAGGCGCCGACACCCGTGTCGGTCATCCTGGCGGGCGTGCTGCTGAAGATGGGCCCTTACGGCATCCTGCGCTTCAACTACCCGCTTCTGCCCGATGCCACTTCCTGGGCGGCCACCGCCATCGCCGTCTTCGGTGTCATCAACATCGTCTACGCCGCGTGAGCTAAGGAAGAACGAAGGGTGTTTTTCTCGAGTCCGGTGGCAGGCCAACGAGTCGGTGCGCACCCAGGTGACACCTGAGACGGGG
>JAFGNI010000303.1 GCA_016927095.1 Anaerolineae bacterium
AGCTTGTCTCGTTCAACCTGGGGCAGCTCTAGCGATCAGGTTCGCGCCTCCGTGGGCGTAAGCGTGATCAGGGCCACGGCACAGGGGCCAAGGACGAGGTGCGCCGTGGGGTCACTGGGATCGAGTGTGCCTGACGCTACGGGATCGAAACAACGATGTCTGTCGATCAGGTGCACGGTATAGGTGAGGTTCAGACCGCGCCGTAGGCCCAGTATCTTGAGATCGTGGGTCTCGGCGCTGCCTGGGCACGGCGCAGCTCCCGAGGGGGGAGCAAACCGGGCGATCAGAATCGCCGCCTCTTCGTCTTTGGGTTTGCCGGCAGCGAGGCACTGAAGTGCGCTGTCTTCGGGCATGACGGTGGTCTCCAGCCTACCGGAGTATGAGCAGAGCTGGTTGAAGGCCTTGAACGCGTAGAAGGCTTTCTGGGGCACACCGTAGTAGTCGAAGATGCCGCAGTAGAGCGACGATGGCTGCCCGTCGTAGTAGGTGGCGACATCCACCGGGCTATCCTGCAAGTGGGCAAGGGTTGTCGCGACGAAGGCGGCGCCTTCGTGGCTCTTCTGTCGCTCGAAGGCTGCCCGCCGGCTGACTTCCTGTCCAGGCTCCCAGATGGGTCCCTCAAACGGCGTGTAGTTCCACTCGTTGAGGTGGCTGGTGGCGTTGGCGTAGCCGTACGCTGACAGCAATCGTTCGACGTCCTGGGCATGGCCACGGATGACCTGCGGCTCGGTGGTGTACTTGTGCCAAGATACGAAGTCCAGCGGGCTGCGGTGAGACTGGCAGTGGGCGAGGAAGTGCCTCAGGAAACCGGCAGCGGGGTGGGGCGGTTCTAGTTTGGCTGTTGCAGGTCCACCCACCTGGAGGCTGGAGTCGTAGGCCTTCAGTAGTTTTGATGTCCTCTCATAGAGATCAAAGTACTGCTCGAAGGTGCCGGTCCACATCCGGTCTCCGATGTCGGCCTCGTTCCAGACCTCCCAGTAGGCCACGCGGTTGCGATAGCCATTGGCCCAGCCATAGTTGTAGTGCTTCACAATCCCTAGGCAGATCCTAGCCCACTTGTCAAAGTCCGGGGGTGGGTGGGTGTAGGTCTTCTGCTCTGTATGTTCGATACTGACGCCAAGACGGTAGATGATCTGTGCGCCAGTGTCGACGATTCGCTGCAGATAGGCGTCGGTGCGAGCGAAATCGTAGGCTGCCCGATCCTCAGGGTCTGCGCCAAAATCGGGAAAGACCTGGGGAATGTCCACCTCGCGCGGGTGGGGCCAATTAGGATCGTGGAGGCGCACGTATGGGACGCCGATCTCACGGTAGCGATGGGCGACGTCGACGAGGGAACCATACATACCCCACCGGTCCGTTGTTCAGGCCATGGAGTCGCTTGATCTGGCCGATGATCCGGCTCAGATCAACGGTGATCGCAGGCATCGCACTTCTTAGCGTGGCTGATCATCAACGCGCTTCTCGCTCCATGTAGTACTCGGGCTCTGCCGGGAAGTAACCCACGGCTTTCCGCACCTGCTGACGGACGATGCGGAAACCCATCTTGGTGTAGAGCGCGATGGCCCGCGGATTCGCCAGCTGGACGGTCAAGCTCATCACCGGCGGTCCGACCTCACGGGCGATGCGCAGCAGTTGCTCCATCAAGGCGTGGCCTAGGCCTGCACCGCGATGGGACTCCCGCAGACAGATGCCAAAGACGCTGGCACGGCTGGCCTCGTCCTTCCAGGTATACCAATCGTAGCCGATGATCTGGTTTGTTGTTGCATCCTCGGCAACAACGCAGACCAGCCTCGAGTCGAGCGCACGCGCGGCCTTCTTCGCAGCGTCGATGGAGGTGAGCCGGGGTGGGCAATAGAAGCGCCACGTCTCGCGGGGCAAGGCGCCATAGAAATCGGCCAAGGCCTCAGCATCTCCGGTTTCCAGCAGGCGTAGGACGGCCTCCCGCCCATCTTTCAGGCTGACCGGGACTGGAGGGAAACGTGTTCTGTCCTCAGGGCGCATGGGGCGATCTCAGGGCTGCCTACCTCCTGCCAACCACACCACCAAAGAGCAGGGAGACGCCGATGGCTATGAGGATGAGTGGCCAGATCAACTCCCATTGCCCGACCGCTATGCCGAAGAGGACGATGGCCCAGATGAGGTTGCCGAGGATGGGGCGACGGTATTCAGGCATGAGCAGCCGCGCGACCACGCCGACAAGGACAAGGACTCCGGCTCCCAGGAAGAAGAGCTGCCACACGCCAACCCACGCTTCGATCTCAAACGGCATATCGAAGCCGGTGTCGCCTAACTGGATGCGCCAGCTCTTCAGCCAGCCCAAGTTGTTGGCCAGCAAGACGAGTCCGGCCCACACGAGTGTTGCCGCCCAGACCATGGATCCGACAGGATCCTGGCGGTGCTTCTCTTCGAACGACTTCTCCTCCGTCTTCTCGTTGTACTTCTCCTCGTGTTTCTGGAGCTCTTTCTCCTCCATTGCATGGTCCTTCTCATCATACCCGCGATCGTTCTCCGACTGCTGCTCACTCATTGGGCTAACCTCCTCAGATGCCTCCGGATTGCACGCCGCCAACTCCAGTATAAGACGAAACCCACACGATCACAACAAGATAGGCATTTTGCTTCACAGAGATCTGCTATATCATCAAAGCGTCGGGGATGCAGGTTGGCTTTGGATGCAGGACATTCGTTGCTGGCCTCATACCCGCTCAGGTGCTTCCACACTCACAACGAAGGGAGGTCTAGATATGGAGTACACGCGACTGGGGCGTTCGAACTTGGAGGTGAGCAAGGTTTGTCTTGGGACAATGCATTTCGGCACCCGCACGCCTGAGGACGAGTCTTTCCGGGTCATGGACAAGGCCTTGGAGATGGGAATCAACTTCTTCGACACAGCCAACGTCTATGGGCGACCGGACACGGGTCTGACTGAGTCGATCATCGGTAGGTGGCTAGCCCAAGGGGGCGGACGTCGTGACCGCATCGTGCTGGCGACCAAGGTCTACAGCCACATGGTTGAAGACCCGGGGCCAAATCAGGCTCGAGGTATATCGGCGTACAAGATCCGTCGCCACTGCCAGGACTCGCTGAGGCGACTCCAGACCGATCATATCGATCTCTACCAGGTCCACCACATTGATCGCACGATCTCGCTCGAGGAATACTGGCGCACCTTCGAGCGCCTGGAGAACGATGGCGACATTCTGTATACCGGAACGAGCAACTTCCCAGGGTGGGGGCTGGCCAAGTTCCAGATGGCGGCATGGCAGCGCGGGCTGGTGGGGATCATTTCCGAGCAGACGCAGTACAATCTGTTCAACCGCATCCCGGAGCTTGAGGTACTGCCCGCGGCACAGAATCTCGGGATCGGCGTCATACCCTATATGCCGCTGGCTGGGGGGCTCCTTACGGGCAAGACGGTGGTGAAGCCAGGTTCGCGCACAGCCCAGGTTTGGGCGGAATACGGTTTCTCTGACGACCGCCAGCCACAGCTGGACGCCTTCTCGGCCCTTTGCCGGTCAGTCGGCGAGGCAGAGCACGTGGTGGCTATTGCCTGGACCTTGGCGCAGCCGGCGGTGGCATCAGCGATCGTCGGCGTACGCACGGTGGCGCACTTGGAGGGGCTGGAACGCGCGGCCGCGTTGGCGCTTGATGCCGACGTACTGGCGCGCTTGGATGAGATCTTCGATGTCAACCGTGGCCGGCCCCTCAAGCTGGCCCCGGCTCCAGAGGCGTATGCTTGGTAGTGGGTCCCCTGCTGAGGCGTACGGTTCGACGGGCTTGGTGGGTGACGTTCCAAGCCCGTCATCGACTGCGCCTCGCCGGGCGGACTACCGTCTCTGCTTGTTGATAAGGAACTAGATGCCAGCCCCGACAGATACGGAGTATGCGGCTTTAGTCGATCCGTTCCTAGGGAACGGGGCTTCCGACCTCCCGCCGACGGAGGGGCTGGCGGCCAGGTGGTTCTGGCCCAAGGCTCAGACGGGCAACACGCATCCCGGGGCCTGCGGCCCCTTCGGTATGGTATCGGTCGGTGCCTACTCGGGCGCCTATGTGACAGGCTACGGCCTGCATGCGCCCTCTTACGATGGGCAGCCTGAGCGCCTCTTCGATGACTACACAGCCATAGGATTCACGCACTTCCAGCAGAGCGGCACCGGGGCTATCGGCAGCTACTACAACTACCTTCGTGTCACGCCCTTCGTTGGCAGCTTCGATCAGGTGGGGGAGCGGTGGACCTTGGTGGGAGAGCAGGCCTCTCCCGGCTACTACGCGACGGAGTTAGCCGGTTCGGGTATCAGGGCCGAGCTGACTGTTTCCGCGAGGGCGGCCGTACATCGCTATGCTTTCCCTCAAGGTGCGGATGCCACGCTGGCGATCGATATCTCCGCGGGGGGCCTGATCCTGGAGACGATGCGCACCATCCCAACCCAGGCCGGCTTCGAACTTGTCTCTGACCGCGCTCTGGAGGGCCGTGTTGTGGTGGAAGGTATCCCCCTCTACTTCTACCTGGAGACCGACAGCGCGGCCAGGAGTTGGGGGACGTGGTCGGGCAGAACGCCCGACCCGAGCGAGAAGCTGAGCTACCGAACGGCCATAGCGCCAGAGACCTACCGGCCCTTCGGTGCCTTCTTCACCTTCGGCGCCGCAAAGGCGCGTCAGGTGGAGATCAAGGTGGGTTTCTCAGTGAGTAGCTTCGAGCAAGCGCGGGAGAACGTTCGCGCCCTGGACGGTCAGGACTTCGACGCAGTCGCCGCGGCTACGCACCAATGCTGGGAGCGTGCGCTGTCGTGCATCCGGGTAGCAGGTGGCACGGCGGCACAGCGCAGCATCTTCTATTCCCTGCTGTACTTCAGCTTGCTCAAGCCATCGGACTTCGGGACGCCCTATTGGGACGGAGATGGGCCGTTCTATTTCGACTTCGCCACGATGTGGGACATGTACAAGACGCAGCTGCCCCTCGTGCTCACCCTCTTCCCGGAGCGGGGAAGTGATGTGGCCAATGCACTGCTGAACCTGGCCGACCATTTCGGTGTCTTCCCCAACGGATTTGTGATGAGCCGTGACATCCACGCGTTTGATGGACAGGCGAGTTGTCTGGCTCACGTCACGTTGTCGGATGCCTATGGACGTGGTCTCGGCGGCATTGACTGGAAGCGGGCCGTGCATCTGATGGCTACGGCCTTCAAGACCAGGCGCCCGGCAGAATTCGTTCGGGAGGGCAAGGTTCTGCCGTACACACACACGCTGGACCTCGCGTACGCGGCCTTCCTGACGACGCGAATCGCCCGAGCGGAAGGCGAGGATGCCATCGCGGAGAAGCTGGCGCCGTTGGCTGCGAACTGGCGCAACGTCTATGACCCAGGAACTGGACTCCTAAGCGAGGACTCGCCTTACTATGAGGGCACGCTGTGGAACTACTCGTTCCGGCTGTTCCACGATGTGGGGGGGAGAATCGGGCTATTCGAGAGTGAGGAGGCGTTCGTCGACGTCCTCGACCGGTTCTTTGGATTTGGCCAACCACCCTGTGAGCAGGTGGTGCGCAGGCCCTACGAGGGTGCGATGGAGCGGGGCTTTGCCTTGGGCCGGTGGGAGGGCCTGAACAATGAACCAGACATGGAGGCGCCCTACATCTACATCTATGCCGGGAGGCCCGACCGGACGGCCAAGATCGTGCGGACGGCGATGCGGTCACAGTTTCACACTGGGCGTGGAGGTCTACCGGGCAATGATGACTCGGGTGGAACTTCCTCCTGGTTTGTCTGGAGCGCGATTGGCCTTTTCCCGGTAGCCGGACAGGACATCTTTCTGATCGGCAGTCCTTTGTTCAGCAAAGTCACGCTCGCTCTGGCGGCTGCGACCTTCCGCATTGAGGCTCGGAACAACAGCGACGAGGCAGTCTACGTGCAGTCGGCGACGCTCAATGGTCAACCCTTGGACCGTGCATACCTGCGCTATGCCGAGATTGCCGCCGGTGGCACGTTGGTGCTGGAGATGGGGATCAACCCATCGGAATGGGGTCGGGAGGACCGGCCGCCATCGTATGGATAAGGGAGAAACGTATGAGCAACATCGCCATGGTTCACTACAAGGTTGGGGGGACTGACGGTGTCTCCCTGGAGATGGACAAGTGGCGTCTGGTTCTCGAGGAGATGGGGCACCGTGTCCACTACTGCGCGGGTGATCTGGGCAGCGTGGAAGGCACGCTGATCGAGGAGATGTACCATCACCGGGATGACGCTCATCGTCTCTATGCCAATACTTTTCTGGCTCTGCGGGACTACGCCGACGAAGCTGCCTATCGGGATGAGCTCTACGGCAAGGCCGACATCATTGAGGCCAAGTTCAAAGCGTTCATCGCTGACAAGAAGATCGACTTCCTGATTCCCGAGAATGTCTGGTCGGTAGCTGTCCACCCCTCGGCAGCCATTGCCATCACGCGAGCGATGCGGGACTTGGACTTACCTGCATTGGCTCACAATCATGACTTCTACTGGGAGCGACGGGACGGTGTGGCCTTGACCTGTGCTACGGCGATTGAGTATGCGCAGAAGTACCTACCACCTCGCAGCCCGTTGGCGCGCCACGTGACCATCAACAGCCTGGGCCAACAGCAGCTGTGGGAGAGGAAGGGCATAGAGGCTGCTGTGGTGCCGAACGTCTTTGAGTTCGAGGCTGGTCCCTGGCAGGTGGATGCTTACAACGCCGATCTGCGCAGCCGGATTGGGCTACGGGACAACGACGTGATGGTGCTCCAGGCCACGCGCGTGGTCTCACGCAAGGGCATTGAGCTCGCTGTGGATTTCGTCAAGGCGCTGGACTCACCCAAACGTCGGGCACAGCTCAGGGCCAGCGGACTCTACAATGGACAGCCCTTCGACGATGACAGCCGGATCGTCCTGGTGTTGGCGGGCTACACGCAAGATGATACCACGGGCTACACCGCCGCCCTCAAGGAGAAGATCGCCGAGTCCGGCATAGATGCACTTTTCATAGAGGATCTGGTCGGCGGGCGGCGCGAGCTACGGGACGGCGCGAAGGTCTATTCTTTGTGGGATACGTACGTCC
Source organism: Anaerolineae bacterium (assembly GCA_016927095.1). Next base: position 7,066 of record JAFGNI010000303.1, read on the forward strand.
ACGCGGATTTCATCACCTATCCCAGTCTGTGGGAGGGGTGGGGCAACCAACTTCTTGAGGCCCTGCGTGCGAAGGTGCCCATCATGCTCTTCGAATACCCGGTCTATACGGCTGATATCAAAGACAAGGGCTTTCGCGTTGTATCCTTGGGAAGCGAGATAGAGCGCTATGATGCCCGCGGTCTAGCCCAAGTGGCATCATCTGTCATACAGACGGCTGCCGACGGTGCCGTGGAGCTTCTGACAGACGCCGGACTGCGGCAAGAGGTCGTAGATCACAACTACGCTCTCGGTCAGCGCTTCTACTCGTTGACATCCCTGCGCGGCTACCTGGCCCCCCTGGTAGTGACATAGGAGGCTGGCTGTGGACTACGATACCGCATCCCTGATACTGGATCACCTGACTCACCTCTATGGCCGTGACAGAGCTGATGCGATCGCCTTGCGGCTGATCGAGATGCTGGATGAGTTCGCCACTGAACACCCAGACCTACGACGGAATGTGCCCGATCCCAGCGAAAGGTTGACAGAGCGCGATGCCATTCTGATCACCTATGGCGACCAGATCGTAGAGCCTGAGAGCCCAACGCTTGTGACACTGGCTGAGGTTCTCGAGACCTATGCCAAGGGTGCGATCACAGGCGTCCACATCCTCCCCTTCTTCCCCTATTCCTCGGACGATGG
>JAFGNI010000304.1 GCA_016927095.1 Anaerolineae bacterium
ACCGAGACGGTGGCGCTGAGCCTGCCGGGGATCACCCTGGAAGAGGGCACGGTCTACACGGTCTACGCGATGGGCTTCGCGGGTGGTGGTGAGCCCGCCCTGACCGCAGTCATCAGTGTGGACGCCCAGCGCAGCGCGATGCTGCCCGCAACCGGTGCTAACAACACGGCAATCTTCGCAGGCCTCTTCTTCGCCGGACTGGCACTGGTGGCCTTGAGCTTCCGCGCTCGCCGCGCTGAGGTTGTCGCCTAGTAACTTCTAATTGAGTTGGCTCAAGAACCCATAGCGGTTCGCATACGACGGCGGCGAGGGAAATTCTCCTCGCCGCCGCATTACTTGTGATAACCAAGGCGTGTGCGAACCTAGGTAGCGTTCCACCGATGCCGTCGTTGGTGCAACACGTATTCCAAGAGCACGGTGCGATCGTCCACGGGGAGGTGCTTGGCGGTCTCCCAGAATTCCCCTAGAGGGGCCTCGCTCGTCGCAGCGCAGTAAGGAATATACGCTTTACCCTGTTCCGAGACCATCTTTAGCTCGTTGATCAGCTCAGCTGGGTCGGTCTCCAACGCATCTGCAAGGCTAAAGGTCTGGCGCACCGTCAGCCGGGCTGGGCTACGGTCATCACCCTCGAAGACGCGGCGGAGCAAGTTTATGGGGACAGTAGCACGATCCGCAAGATCCGCGAGGGAGAGCCCTCTTGCGGTCATCTGCTGCCGCAACCAAGCGATCACATCGAGATGAGTCGCATCGTCCATCCGACGCCCCGTCTAGCCCCTGAGTATGGAGAGCGGCGCCTCTAGACCAGCTGCAGTGCACCGCGCCCGGCCCTGATGCATGAGCCGGTCGGCAGCAACAACCTTAATACAAGTATAGGGGTTTGTGACGCCGGTGTCAAGCCGTTTTGCGTACTGTCGCTGTCCCTAGTGATAAATAAGAACTCGGCGCGGGCTGACCGGCAACGAAAAGTGTGCCAAGGCAAATCAGGGAATGACAGAGTCAGCGAATCACCTCCGGTTGCGGTTGTCTCGTCATTCGCCGATGCGTTGATTCGCCTATTCGCTCATTCGCTTACTCGCTTACTCAGATCTCGAACTCCGCCACGAGGAACGTATGGTCCGACGGGCGCTCGGCACGCCGCGCGTCGAGGTCGATCCAGGCGTCAATTGACTTCGCGGCGAGGGGCGCCGTGGCCCAGATGTGATCGATGCGCCAGCCGACATTGCGCTCAATGGCGTTCCGTGCGCGGTAGTCATAGTAGGTGTACTGATTCGGTTCGTCTGGGTGGTGTTTCCGGAAGATGTCGGTGAAGCCCCACTGGCGCACCTCCTCCAGGGCCGCCTGAACCTCGGGGTTGAAGTCCACGTGGCCCTGCAGGCTCTTCGGGTCATAGACGTCGATGTCTTGCGTGGCGACGTTGAAATCCCCCAACCAGATGATCGGATCGTCTGGGCTGAAGTGCGCGTCAAACCATGACCTAATCCGGGACAACCAATCCAGTTTGTAGGCGAACTGCTCGTGGCTCATTTCCCGCCCCTGTGGGACGTAGGCGTTCACTACATGGATGCCGTCGAAGACTGTGTACAGCAGGCGCGCTGCATCGTCGCCATCGTCGAACCCCGCCGACACCGAGTCTGGCTCTGTCCGGCTCACCGTGGCGACGCCGGCATGGGACTTCTGGCCGGCGAATTGGACATAGTAGCCCGCGTCCAAGATGGTATCCTTCGGGAAATCCTCGTCCTGCACCTTGGTCTCTTGCACGCAGATCACGTCGGCCTCTTCGCGCGCCATCCAGTCCAGGATCTGATCCAGGCGCACGCGGATAGAGTTGGCGTTGAAGGCGCTGATCTTGAAATGACCCATAGGGCTGATGACTCCTTTATCCCTCTATCTCGTGGATGGCTTCCTCAGGCGTCTTGTTACCATACATCACCGCCAGCAGCCCGGGCATGTAGAAGTCCATAGTGTGGACAGCCGGGTAGATGGCGTTCTTGATCAGGACCGGCGTCAGCGTCTGTCCCTCGAAATCCAGGCTGCTCTTGTACCGGACCTCACCATCGCTGTAGTCGAGCTCGAAGTTGCCGATCCGGAGCCCGAAGTTGGCACGTGTGATGTACTCCGCGACGGCAGCCCGTACCTCCGCGGGGGCCTTGATCGGCGCGATGACGTAGAATAGGAACTGTTCCAGGTCCACCCGGATTTGGGCGTAGCAGCGCACGTCGCCGTGGTCGCCGGAGAAGTAGACGCGCAGGATCGACGTGTCCTCCAGCCGCTGGGGATGCCAACCGTCCTCCTCCAGGAAGGTCGTGAGGGTGGCGAAGGCGCGCCATCCGGTGGCGTGCTGAGCCTCACCGGGGCTGGCACCGTCATCATCGGAGGCGCCGTTGTCGGGCAAAGGTGGCGGCTCGATCATCATAACGCTCCTTAGGTAGCGCGAGGTTAGAGTTTGGCTTGGGCCTACGCTTGCTTGGGCATGGGCCAGAACTCGAACAGCGATCCCACCGACTCGCCCAGCACGTTGCACCGGATAACCTCCGCGAAAATCCGGGCGACAGATAGCACCTTGAGCCGTTCGGGCCTGTGCTCCTCGGGTGGTGGGACGGTATCCGTGACCACCACTTCGTCGATTTCCGCAATGGCGTTGAGGCGCTCGACGGCGGGTCCGGCGAAGAGCCCGTGCGTGCCGACCACGGTGATCCGTCCGATCTGGTGGTTCTCCTGTAGATAGGCGACCATCTCCGCGATCGTGCCGGCGGTCGCGATCTCGTCATCTACGATGACCACGTCCTTCTTCGTCACGTCGCCCATCACACCGGTGATGGACACCTCGTTGTCGTTCAGGCGTGTCTTCTCGCCAGCCGCCATCTGAAGCCCCAGCGCCCGGGCCAACTTGCCGACGCGCTTGGCGTGGCCCACATCTGGTGCAACGAGCACCGTGTTGCTCAGATCCTTCTTGCGCAGATGCTCGAGAAATACCGAGTGCGCGGTCAGGTGGTCGGCGGGCACGCTGAAGAAGCCATGCACCTGGGGCGAATGAAGGGTCATGGTGATGACCTGCGTTGCGCCTGCGGTGGTCAGCAGGTCGGCGACCAGACGCGCCGCGATCGAGATGCGCGGCGCGTCCTTCTTGTCGGACCGGGCGTAGGAGTAATAGGGGATAACCGCGGTCACGTCCTTAGCAGCACCCCCCTTGGCGATATCCAGCATGAGAAGCAGCTCCATCAGGTGGTCGCTGCACGGCGGGCACAAGGGCTGCACGATGAAGACGTCTTTGCCCCGTACGCTGGTTCCGAGTTGGATGTAGTAGTCGTCGTTGGAGAACTTGCGGATCGTCGTCGGGCTGAGATCCAGCCCCAGATTGCCGGCAATGGCTGTTGCCAGGGCTCTGTGAGCGGAGCCACTGAACATCAGCACGTTGTTGAGCGCGTCACGCTGGGACGGAGCGCGAACCGCATTGCCACAGGTCTGTGTATCCTGAGTCAACGGTAACTCCTTCTCTTCCTTGGGTGGGTGACAGGATCCTTGGCCATTCACCCCTTCGCACCTATTCTAGATGGCAGCCACGCTGGGTCAACCCTCCTACCGGCACATGCAGGGCGTGACAGATGTCCTAGGCGTGGGTCTCTGGTTGACCTTCCGGGATGCTTCAGAGCTTCCCGGAAGGGGGTCAAGTCATAGATTGCGGATCTCGACCGGCTCGATCTCGTCTGCTGGCTCGAAACCGAAGATCCGACCGTAGAAGTAGAGCTCAGCATCCAAGGCGCGTTTGATGTTCTCCGCCCGCCGGAAGCCGTGTTGCTCTCCCTCGAACGGCACGTAGGCCACCGGAATGCCTTTCTCCTGCAGCGCTGCCACCATCGTCTCAGCCTGGTCTGGTGGGACCACCTGGTCCTCCAAACCTTGGAAGAAGATGATCGGGCACGATAGCCCCTCCAGATGGTAGATGGGTGAGCGCGCCAGGTAGAGGTCGCGGCGCTCGGGGTAGGGGCCGATCAGGCGATCCAGGTAGCGAGACTCAAACTTGTGCGTGTCACGCGCCAGGGCCTCCAAGTCGCTGACGCCGTAGTGGCTCGCGCCGGCGTCGAAGACATCGCGGAAGGCAAGGGCGCTCAGCGTTGTGTATCCCCCGGCGCTGCCGCCGCGGATCGCCAGCCGCTCACCGTCGACGCACCCTTGGTCCACCAGGTAGCGTGCGCCGTTGGCGCAATCGTCCACGTCGACGATGCCCCAAGTGCCCAGGAGCTGGTCTCGATAGGCGCGCCCATAGCCCGAGCTGCCGCCGTAGTTGACGTCCAGCACGGCGAAGCCCCGGCTGGTCCAGTACTGGATGTGCAAGCTGAGCGCGCTGGAGGTTGCGCCGGTCGGCCCACCGTGGCTGAAGACCAGCAGCGGCGGCTTCTCCTCTGCAGGTGCGATGAAGTCCTGGTTCACCGGCGGGTAGTAGAGCCCGTGTGCCGTGCGCCCCGCGCCTGTGGCGTCCACCGAGGGGTAGCTAAGCGGTTCGGGGGCGGAGAGATACCCGATGTCTACGTCCAGTGTGATAGCCCGTCTCAACACGCGCTGGGTGCCCGACGCGACGTCGAGCGCGACCAGGGCGCTCACCCGTGTCGGGGCCCCGCCTCGAAAACAGACCGTGCTGTCATTGGCAACGACGCTGCCGATTGTGGTGTAGGGGGTCTCGATACGTGTCAGCGTTCCCGTCGCGACGTCGAGCCAGGCCAGGTGATCGGTCCCGTCCTGCGTGTAGCTGCAGACGATCCGCTCAGCGGAGACGTAGGCGTAGGTCGACATGCCGAAGACCCACTGTGGCAGTCCGAACTCGGCAGGCATATCGACCAAACGGCGGGATTCGCCGGTGTCAGCCTCCAGGCAATAGAGATTCCACCAGCCGCTGCGGTCTGATGCATAGGTCAGCGCGCCATCCGGTGACCAAGTGGGCTGGAAGATGGACTCCGAGGGCCCGCCTGCCACACATCGTGGGTCGCGCAGGCCCCCACCAGGTTCGAGGTCCGCGATCCACAGTTCGGTGCCGTCCCACGGCATGTTGGGATGGTGCCACGTGAGCCAAGCCAACCGCGTCGCGTCGGGGCTCAGCCGTGGGGCGGCGTAGAAGTCGTTTCCGCTGACCAGAACCTGCTGGGACCCGTCACCCAGCGAGATCGCGGCAATCGCGTTGGCTGCCTCGCCGTGTGCGGCGACCGTCTGGTCGGTGTGGTCCTCCCGCACGCAGATGATGCGATGGCGCGCGACATCGACCACGCCGTCGGCATAGCGCCAGGCGCACGGTGCGGGTGGCGCCGCCGTCAGCGGTGCCGGGTCCGCATCGGGCCTCACGATGTAGAGACGCTGGTCGGCGTAGTTGGAGAAAACGACGATACCTCCATCCACGACCACGGCGCCACCGCCATACTCATGGACGCGGGTGCGCGCGTTGTAAGGGGCGGGGTTGACGTCGCGGATCGTGTCATCGGGATCCCGCCGGACGATCACGTAACGGCCCCCCTCTTTGGGCCGGCCCTCGAGCCAGTAGAGGGTCTCCCCATCGAGGAGTGAGCTGCCCAGTGAGATGCTGCCGGAGACGATGAGGTCCGACGTGATCGGCGATGACCAGGTGCCGTAGGG
>JAFGNI010000305.1 GCA_016927095.1 Anaerolineae bacterium
GCAGCACCGGCCTCCGCCCGCCACACCAGCGTCACCGTCACCGGTTCGCCGGCGGTGATGCCCGCACCGGGATCCAAGTCGAACCCCAGCAACGCAGCCACCGTCCCGGCGGATGCGCCCACGGGATAGTCGAGGTCTGGCGGTTCGAAGAGATGCGCCGTCCCCTCGATGGTGATACTGCCGATCACCGCCGCGAAGTCGTCAACGCGCAGTACGAGATCACCCTCACCAGAGGCCGCATCGGGCGGGACGGAGACGGCAAGGGTCTCAAGGGCGGGGCGGTCCGGCGGCAACGCCAGTGCGTGGATCCCAGAATAAGCTGCGGCAACCACTGCGCCGTCCTGCGTCAGCTCGATTCGCGGTTGCGCCGATGCCGCACTATCCGTTGGAGGCTCCCAGCTCAGTGACACATAAAACGTCTCGCCGGGGCGAACCACCTCGCGATCCAGTCGCGCGCCGGTGAGGCGGAGCGATGGCGTCAGCTGCAGGACCGGCTGGTCCGGGAGGGGCCCAAGGCCGTACAGCGACGTCAGATGCCAGGGGGACACCGCCGGCGTCACCTCGCCGATCGTTGCCGCCGCTGCAGGTCCGGACAGCTGGGCGCCCGCCAGCACCACAGATTGCTCAGGTCTCAGGGCATCGTAGAGGCTGATTTCGATGCTGTGGGCCTCGGGCAAGGCCCCTACCGGCAAGGGCAGGAGATGGTAGGAAGCAACGGCTTGCGCCGACCACAGATCCGTGGGAGCCAGCGACGCGTCCAACAATAGGTCATGGTCCGCCGCGATGAAGTCGCCCTTTGGGCCGTGGAGCCGCACGGCGACACCGTAACGGGTCACGGTGCCCGCACCTTTTTCCCAACACAGCGCCACCGGCACAGCACTGCCGCTGATGGGTGCCGGGGGAAGGGCTAGGCCGGTCAAGCATAGGTCGGAGCCGGCTGCGCAGACCGGCACCACAGCCTGACACGGCGTAACTCCTGCTGCGTCGTGCAGTTCGTAGACCTCGATCGCGACACCATCGAACTCGCGGCGCGCCGTCAGAACGCCACCCCAGCACAGCGCAGCTCGCACGGCTCCCCGGGGATCCAGCGCGCCACGCGCGTAGTCGAGGACAAAGACGCGACCGCCAGGGGCAGTGTCAAGCGCCAATCGCGTCTGACCGTCAGGACGCCCGGTGTCCTGTGCGACCATCTCGAGCGATGCGCGACCGAGATCGTACTGCTCTAGCGACCAGTCCGTGTGGGGCACAAGGGCGACGTCCCCCGCGATGGCGGTCTGCCGGATATAAGCCGCGGCTGCGCGGACATCACTGCGTGCGACCTCGGGATCGGCGAAGTAGGTCGTAAGGCCTAGCAGGTTGCTGACCAGCACACCCCCCAGCAGCCCCAAACGCAGAGCCTGTGGCACCGCGGATGCTGTGATCACCGCCCCCGCCAGCAGCCACCCCCCAACTACAAAAGCATAGAGATAGCGCGGGTGCGATTGTGGACTCAGCGTCCAGATCGCCGGCGCGGCAAGGAAAGGAACCAGCCAGAGCGCTACGAGGCCGGCGAACGCGTATCGCTTCTTCGACCGGCACAGCGCGAAGACGGTGCCTAGCGCGGTGAGGAGCCCTAGCCAAAGCGCCAGCCGCGCCAGATGTGGCCGGCCCAGAGCCTCGGGCAGACCGGCGGTGTGAAAGACACCAAGCAGACCCGCGACATAGCCCGCCGGCACCGGCTCAGAGAGCGCGTTGCCCAAGCCTGCCTGACGGCTGGGACCGCCCAGCCCTCGGGACAGCACGCGTGCGCCCCAAGGCAGGACGGCAAACAGCGTCACCACGGCGCTGGCGGACCACTCACGCGCCACCTGCCGCGCTGCCGCCTGGTCCCCATCGCGCCGGTTTCGCAGCCATCGAGAGGCATAGCCAAGTGCGGCGACGCCGACCGCCAGAGCCCCCGCGTAGTGCAGCAGCAGCAGCCCGGCCTGCACCAGACCCAACGTCACGCTGCGCACGACATGCCGTGGAAGGCCGCTGCCTTGGTGCACGCGCCGTCCTGACGCTACGGGCCAGACGTACGCCCAGAGCGCCATCACCCCTAGCGGGAGAAAAGCATAGGCGCGCGTCTCCTGGCCATAGACCACGAAAGGCGGAGCGAACGCCAGCAGGAACGCCGCCGCTCGAGCGCTGTGCGCCCCGAAGCGCGGTCGCACAAAGCCGTACGCGACGGCAGGTAGCAGCGTCGTGGCAAGAGCCGAGAGGTAGCGCCCCGTGAAGGGCGTGTTGCCGACGGCCCCCGTCCAGACCTTGAGCACGAAGAAGTAGAGCGGCGGGTGGATGTTGGCAGCACGGTTGTCGATGATCTCCCGCCAGGAGAGGCTGGCCAGGTGCAGGCTGATGCCTTCATCCCACCAGATCGACTGGGCATTGAGCGTTGAGACAAGGAGAGCAAATGCCCCAAGACAGCACCACAGGGCCCAGCGCCGGTTGCGCCGGCGACTAGAGGACTTCATGGCATCATTGCGTCAGTGTTTCATCCTGGCGAGCTCATCCTCAACCACGCTGTCATCCAGCTTCTTGAAGAGCGGCTGCGGCTGCTTGAGCGGTCGTCCGGCGGGCAATGTAGCGTAGGACCAGGTGCCGGTGCCTTCCTCGCGGTCGTAGACGAGCACGTCGTGCACGTCGTCGCCTTCGCCCACTGTCTCAATCAGCTGGGCGCCAAAGAGCGGCTGCTCATAGCCCAAAGCGCTGTGCAGCGCCTCCGAGGAGAAAGGCAGGAAAGGCGCGAGGAGCGTCTTGAGCACGTCTATCGCCTGTAGGGCTACGTAGAGCGTCGTCGCGGCTGCCGTGCGGTCCTCTTTGATCTGACTCCAAGGCGCCTTCACCTCGAGGTAACGGTTGACCTCGCGGGCCAAGCCCAGGGCTTCGGACATCGCGGCGCGGAAGTTGCAGCCCGCCAATTGCTCGCCAACCGTGTCGTATCCCGTCTTCACCTTGTCCAGCAACTCCTGATCGACCGGCGCGAACCCGCCGGGAATGGGGATCTCGCCGAAGTGACGGTGTGTGAACGAAAGCACCCGGTGTGCCAGGTTGCCCCACACCCCGACCAGCTCGCCGTTGTTGCGCTGCACGAAGTCGTCCCATAGGAAGTCGCTGTCGCTCGTCTCCGGCATCACCACGGTCACATAGAACCGGAGTGCATCGGCATCGTAGCGCGATAGCAGGTCCGGCAGCGTGATCATATGCCCCCGGCTCTTGGAGAACTGCGCCCCCGCAAGATTCATGAATTCGTTCGCGGGCACGTTCGTCGGCAGATTGAGCCGCTTCTCGGAATCGTCCTCGTAGAGCCGTCCCACGCCGATCAGCTCAGCAGGCCAGATCACCGTGTGGAAGACGGTGTTATCCTTCCCGATGAAGTAGTATGTTTCCGCGTCCGTCCCGTACCACCAATCCTTCCAGGCCTCCGGTGTGCCGCGCAGCTTCGCAGCCTCAATGCTAGCGGAGAGGTAACCGATAACGGCCTCGAACCAGACGTAGAGGCGCTTGCCCTCATAGCCATCGACGGGGACCTCAATACCCCAGCTGATATCCCGCGTGATCGGCCGGCCCCGCAGTCCGCTCTTGGCGTAGTTCTGAGAGAACTTCAGGACGCCCTGGCGCCACCCTTCCTTGTCATCCTCCAAATAGGCAAGCACCGCATCCCCCAGCTTGGCCAGATCGAGGAAGAAGTGCTCTGTCTCGCGGATGACGGGGACAGATCCGTCGATCTTGCTGCGGGGGTTGCCCAGCTCGAGCGCATCGAGGATCTTGCCGCAGTTGTCGCACTGATCGCCGCGTGCTTCCTCGTAGCCACAGTGCGGACAGACACCTTCAACATACCGGTCGGGTAGAAAACGCTCCAGCGTCTCTGAGTAGAATTGCTGCTGCGTCTTGCGGTACACATAGCCGTTCTTGAGAAGTCCCAGGAACATGTCCTGCGACACAGTGTGATGATTCCGGGTATCCGTGTGCGTGAAAAGGTCATAGGAGATACCGATCTGGCGCTGCGTCTCCAGGAAACTGCGATGGAAGCGCTCGAATACCTCGTGTGGACTGATGCCCTCTTCCTCAGCTCTTAGCGTAACCGGCGTCCCGTGAGAGTCCGAGCCCGAGACCATGAGGACATCATTGCCCACCAAGCGATGGTAGCGGGCGAAGATATCCGCCGGTAGGTAGGCACCCGCGAGATGCCCCACGTGGAGATCACCATTCGCATAGGGCCAAGCAACAGAGACCAGCACTTTCTTCCTTGTGGACATATCCTTCCTCCTTGAGACGGGCTAAGTATACCAAAAGTCACCAGAAACAAGACGTCCCCACATGCCGGGTCGAGGTGGGAAAAAAAGAACCCGCCAGCGAGGCTGGCGGGTTCCGGTCGATCTCTCCCCTCAGGGGACAGCGTCACGGACCATCGCGGTCGGGGAGCCTCGCGTCCCCGAGCGACGGTACGCTACGCATCATCATAGAGACAACAACCCACAGAGCCATGTTACTTGAGATAGTCCTTCAGATCGCGGCTCCGGCTGGGATGGCGTAATCGCCGCAGCGCCTGCCCCTCGATCTGTCGAATGCGCTCACGTGTAAGGCCGAACTTCTGCCCGACCTCCTCCAGTGTGTAGCTGCGACCGTTGTGCAGGCCGAAGCGCATGCGCAGAATCCGGACTTCGCGAGGATTCAGCGTCGCCAGAACCTCCTCGATGCGATCCTTGAGCATACCCGAGTACGCCGTGTCTGATGGCGTCGGTGTCTGCTCGTCCTCGATGAAGTTGCTCAGCTCGCTGTCCTCGTCCTCTCCCACCGGGCGCTCCAAGCTGAGCGGCTGCCAGGAGACGCGCATCATCCACTGCACCTTGCGAGGCTCGAGCCCCATCTCTTCGGCCAGTTCTTCAGGCGTCGGGCGCGTCCCGCGCTCCTGCTCAATCTCCTGGGCCCGGCGATAGAGCCGCCGGATCCGATCGCTCATATGAACCGGCACCCGGATGGTCCGTCCCTGGTCGGCAATGGCCCGCGTGATCGTCTGGCGGATCCACCAGGTCGCATAGGTGCTGAAGCGATAGCCCCGCTGATACTCGAACTTCTCGACCGCCTTCATCAGGCCTAGGTTGCCCTCTTGGATCAAATCCAGAAAGGGAACGTTGCGCCCGATGTACTTCTTGGCGATGCTGACAACCAGACGTGTGTTGGCGCGGATCAGGTGGTCCCGTGCACCCAGGCCTTCCTGAATCACCTGCTCCAAACACGCCCGCTCCTCAGCCGTATGCTCCCCATTCTGCAGGAGCTTCTCCGCCTCCCGACCGCGCTCTATGGCCTTGGCCAGTGTGACTTCCTCAACATTGGTGAGGAGAGGAACCCGTGCCATCTCGCGCAGATAGAGGGCCACCGTGTCGTCAACCCCGATACCGTCGAGGTTGTACATGTCATCCCAATCGGAATCGTCTTCCTCCAGTGCGTCCGCAAAAGCCTCATCGCTCACGTCGTCTTCGCTGTCGTCGCCCGCCTCAATCTCAACGCCAGCTTGCTTTAGGTCGGCCAATACGCTTTCTAGGGATACCTCTTCACCCAAGGACCCCAATACCTGCAGCACATCGTCAACAGCAAGATATCCCTGAGCTTCCGCCTTTTCCAGCAGCTCATCAATTACGTCCATAGGCCTCCTCGGATCTAGGGGTCTCACGTGTCTAGGTAGCAACCATCACGCTGTGTCTGACTTCTCCACCAGCTCTCGGAGGGCTTCCCAACGGGGATCGGTGCGCTCGACGTCCTCACATTCGCACTCACCAAGGTTGCGATTGCCGCCACACTGCGGGCAGATGCCCTTGCAGTCGGGCTTGCAGACTGGGCTGGCGGGCAGCCCAAGCCATGCGTACTCTCGAACCAGGGGGGCGAGGTCAACCCATCCATCTTCGTTCACGCGGACGGGCCTTTCCGACGTAAGGTCTGCACCTGGAAGACTGATAATGTCCTCAAGCTCTATCACAATGGGTTCGTAGAACGGGGTTAGGCAGCGCGTGCACTCGGCCTTGGCGCGGGCATCGAGCTCGCCGTGCACAAGAACACCCTCTGCTACACGCGTGAAGTGAAGGTCGCCCCGCAAATCAATCAACTCAAGGTCACCAACGATCACGTGGTCAATGTCGATCTCAACCGACTCCTGCTTTCCGACTCTAGCGTGGGTCAGAGAAGAAAGGTTCAGCTTGATCACTGCACGGACGACCTCCGGCTCTCGCCAACATTGCAATTATAACATAGCCTATACCCGGCGTCAAGCTTTTCGGAGACGAATGTCTCTTTATTATGCCAATTGCGACAGATCGGCAATAGACGTAGAAAAAGGGCCACCGCTGAGCGGTGGCCCTATGCAATCCAGTGTGACACAGGCTAGCTGCCGGCGTCCATCTTCTCCCGAAGGAAGGTCACAGCGCCCTGCACCGTGGTGATGCTCCGCGCATCATCATCCGAGATGCGCCCACCGAACTCATCCTCGAAGGCCATGATGAGCTCGACTAGATCCAAGGAGTCCGCGCCCAGATCATCTCGGAAGCTGGCCTCTGGGGTGACTTTGTCCTCTTCGACCGCCAACGTGTCAACAATGATGTCCCTGACCTTCTCGTAGATCGCGTCACTCATCGAATACCCTCCTGAATGTAAGTTCGCCGTGGATCTTGCCTGTTGCGATTGCCAACCCGCTAGTTACATAGCATTGTATGGTTGGCAGAGCGAAAAGTCAAGGCACCGGTTGACTGAGGCGCAGGCCTGGGGTATAGTCTAGCTACCGGATTGAGTCCCGCGCACTAGAGGACCGCTATGCACCCCACAGTGACAGGCGCCCGAAAAGATGATCACATTCGCATCGCCCTGGAGGAGGACGTCACCTCTGCGGAGATCACGAACGGTCTAGAAAACTACCGCTTTGTGCACTGTGCCCTGCCCGAGCTTGACCTAGA
>JAFGNI010000306.1 GCA_016927095.1 Anaerolineae bacterium
ACGTTAGCACGGCCGCCGCCGTGGGTGTGAGCGTTGCCTCGGGCTCGCGGGTGGCTGTTGGTGACAGCCGCGGCGTCGGTGACGGCCGTGGTGTCGCGGAGGGACGTGGCGTCGCCGGCGGTCGCGCTGTGGGTGTAGGCGTCGGGGAGGAACTCGGCGCCGGCGTGGGTGTCCCGGTCCGGGACATCACGTTCGCCACCAATGCCACCGGCGACCGGGGTGGCGTAACCTCCTGGACGGGCGCAGTGGCTGTCGCTGTAACCTCTGTCAGACCTGAACGTAGCATCGCAGCGAGGCCCAAGTTCAGCACCCCAACGAACTCGAGCAGCGCGACGGCAAAGGTCCCAGTGAAGAGCAGCGCTGCCAAGACGGCCAGCACCACGTAGGGGAACTGCCGTTTGGGTTGTGCCGGAGCCGCTGCCGCGGTGAAAGACACCGTGGGGGGGGCAGCGGCCGGCGCCTCGGACCGGCGCTCGGACGCCGAGAGCCGGTCCCAAGGTCGGATCGTGAGGCCCAGGGCGTTGGCCATCTCCCACGCCGATGCCCAGCGCTTCGCCCGCGCCAGGACCATCGCCCGCTCAATGGCGTCCGCCGTCGGACCCGAGATCGCGGGACGCACCAACCGCACGGGAACGAAGCTCTCTGGTTCGGCCACACGCATCGTCGCCGTCGGCGGCGCCTGGCCGGTCAACGCGTGGTAGATAGTAGCGCCAAGGCTGTAGAGATCACTGCACGGTTCGGTGTGCCCGAGCGCCAGCTCATACTGCTCCGGAGGTGCGTACTGAGGCGTGCCCAGACCTCGCACGGCGGTGCGCGTTCCCGGGTCCTTGGGATCCCAGAGCTTGACAAGTCCGAAGTCGACCAGAATCGCGTTCCCAGCCGAATCGATGATGATGTTCTGGGGCTTGATGTCGCGGTGGATGATGCCCTGGCTGTGGCAGTAGGCAATAGCGTCCAACAGCTGCGCGGTCCACACGAGGACCTGTGGCTCGGCGAGCGGCCCCTGCCGGCGGATGCGCTCCGCAAGGCTCTCGCCGTCGACGAACTTCATCACAAGGTAGACGTTACGGCCCTCTTGGAAGTAGTCGGTCACCCCCACGAGATTCGGATGGGTGAGGCGGGCCAGGATGGTAGCTTCTTGCTGGAACTGCATCCGCAGATCGTCCAGCACCCCAGATGCCAGTCCTGGTTGCGCCTCCATCTCCTTAACAGCCACGGGAATGCTGAGGCGGGTGTCCCACGCACGGTAGACCGATCCCATGCCGCCACGACCCAACATGCCCTGAATACGGTAGCGGCCTTGAAGGACAGAGTCTTGGGTCAGCATAGCGTCACCTAGGCTTGGGGCTAAGATCCACGAGCTGGATTCCAGACGTGAATTGCTGGATGTTAGATGTTGGACGGTGCACGATGTGATGTGTCGGACGATGGGTGGGTGGAAGCATGGTGACGGGTCACTCTCTAGTCTTGTGTCTGCAAGATGACAACGGTGATGTTGTCGTAACCTCCGCCTTCGTTCGCCAGGTCCACCAGGTGCTCGCAGGCATCCTGCAACGCGGGCGCATCGCGCCAGACCTGCCAGACAACCCGGTCCTCGACGAGGTCCGAGAGACCATCAGAACAGAGCAGGATTGCGTCACCGGGCTCCAGGTCAAACTCAAAGAGATCGTAGCCCAACTGCAGGTTGTCCCCCATCACCCGGTAGATAACGCTCTTCTGCGGGTGGTGGCGGGCCTCCTCAGGCGTGAGCTGACCAATATCAATGAGACGCTGGACCAGCGAATGGTCTTTGGTGATCTGCTGAATACCAGAGGGACGCAACCAGTAGGCACGGCTATCACCTACGTTGAGGACCGTGGCGTGCGCCCCGGACATCAGCGCCATCACCAGGGTCGAGCCCATGTCGCTCCCCATGGCCTGGCGCTCGTTGAGAACGGCGGCGTTGGCTGCCAGAGCGGCCTGAGTAATCCATGCCTGGGCATCGACCGCCTGTCCGGCGGCGAGGTCGGCTCTCAGGGCATCGGCCTCATGGCGCAACGAGGCCACCGTGAGCTGGCTGGCGACATCGCCGGCGGCATGTCCACCGACACCATCCGCCACAACGACCAGGCTCACCGCCGCGCTCTGACCATCCTCCTTCGTCGAGAGATCCAGCGCCAGCATGCTGTCTTCATTGAGTTTCCGGACCCGCCCGACATCGGTATGGGCCCCGATCTCATAGATGACCTTGCGATCACGTAGGAGCGCTTCGCGCGCACGCGCGAGGGCAACGGAGACATCCCCCGCGTGCAAGCGTCCCCGCGACCTCAAAACCTGGGCCAGCACGCGCCCCGCTGGATCGGCGAGATGGGTCGCGGCCTGAATGGCCGTCATCGACATGGTCTCGGCACCTGCCCCTGGTGGCGGGTCGCCGTCCGGAGCAGCCGTAGTTGCCAGCAACGCTGCGAGGTCCCGTACATTGGCCGTGATCTGTTCGCGAGCCGTATCGGTCGCGGGGCCATCCAGCTTGACGACGCGGTCGAAACAGAGCCACCGCGCCTCGCCGGCATCCACTTGCACCTGTGCGGGGTCGATATCGGTGAATACAATGGATCGTTCGTGCAAAGCCTCGAGACCCTTCGCCAACGCAGTGCCCCAGCTCAACACCCTATCCAGCGGCAGGTGTTTCGCGGGCAGATCTGAGAGGCGATCTCGCACATCGGGAAGCACCACAAAGCTGCGGTTGGGGCCAAATGAGGTCTCGACAAAGACACTCACCGGCGTCACCAGGGCAGCATGGTGCGGGGGGCGCTTGACCAGATCCGCCAGGGCCACAAAGCACGCCGGATCTTGAACCTCACGAGCGACCAAGACGGGATGCTCGGGGCGGTGTTCGGGCAGGGGACGCCCGCAGCTCACACAGGTATGACCGGCGTCCTCGCCCACCTGATGGAAGCAATAGGGACACAGATCCACCGGCAACGTGGGCTTGACCTCATAGGAATGCGCACCGGCATCGTCAGTCTGCGCGCTCAGCACCAGGTAGCGTCCCTCGTTGAGCATCGTCCCCTCGGAGAAGGGGGCACCATCGGACACTGCGGGCAGGGTCTGACGCGGCGCTGACCGCTGTGCGGCCCGCCGCTTCGGAAATCCACGAATGAGGACAAAGACGCCGGCCGCAGTAGCCACAAAGAGCAGGCCCGCTGCAGCCGCCAACCCCACCAAGGTCCAGGGCGATCCACCTTCCCCCTCTTGGCCCGGTTGGCGTCCCACGAAGGGCATCCAGACGGACGGTCCCCCACCCTCGCTCGGCGTGGGAATCGGTGAAGTGACCTGGAGCGGAGATTGCCCTGTCAACGGCGTAGCCACCGGGGACTCCGATGCGCCGCGCGGCGGCTGCGGCAACCTACAAGCCAACAGCACGGCCAAGACGATCGAACAGAGCAGGGCCCTACCGAGTAGACACCGGCCGTTTTTGCTGTGCATCATCAACCTCGAATCTCGCGATCATGGGCGGGTTCGCGTACCGGTCAGCTTATCGCTCGCTGGCCGGCTGTAAGAAGCAGGCTGTTACTATGATAACCAGGATAGCCGAAAGATGCAATTCGGGAACTGCTACCTAGGGCACAGACTGCGGGGGTGAGCCCTGCTCCAGCCGGGCCAACGAGGCTAGCAACGCGAGCATCGTCATCGCCCGCGATCGAAGCTGCTGCATGTCGGGATCCCCAGATGACGGGGGACCCGCAAGGGACAACGCCTCGGTTGCCCAAGCCCCAGCCTGGGCGTAGTCATGCAGTCGGCGCTGGAGTCCGGCGCCCACCAAATAGAGCCGTGCGGCCCACACTGTCCCCGCGGCCTCCGGACATGCCAACCCTCGTACCACACGCCTGAGGGCCTCAGCATAGCGACCTTGCGCCTCCAGGACAACCGCCTCTCGATAGTCGAGCTCGGCCTGTGGTGCTGGGTGTGCCAAGGGCGCACCGGCGCCGCCTTCACCAACAGGCGGGACACGCAGATCCGGGGTCTGCTGCTGCGACAGTCCCGCAGTGCCTGGGCACGTTGTAAGCGCGCGTGCCGTTGACAGGTGCTCAAGAGCCTCTTCATAGCGTCCTTGACTGGTGAGCGCCTCACTCAAGCACGTGTGGGCCTCGAAGCGCGCCGCCGGCACAGCGACGGCAGCGGCATCCGCTGCCGCTAGGGCGCGCGCCCATGCCTGGGTCGCCTGATCTGCCAGGTAAGCCTGCATCGCCTGCCGGCCCAGCGCGAGGTTGGCGCTGATGGCGCACTCCCACAGATGCGCCTCGAAGGCATGGTAGGCCAGCTGCGCCAGGCGGTTGGCCACGGCTTGGTCGCTAGCGGCATCCAGGTACCGGGTGAGCCGCCGGTGGATCTGGACCTGTGCACGACGGGTCAATCCCCGATAGGCCACTTCGCGGACCAGTGGTTGCTGGAATAGCAGCATTTCGTCCGCCGGATCGCGAGGCACAAGTCCGAAGGACCGCAGTCCGGGCAAGCGACGCCGCACGCCGCTCTCCGCCTCTTCGCCATAGGCAGCAACGAGCATCGGCAGCGCAATCTCCTGACCTACAGCCGCAGCCGATCGGAGAAGATGCCGGTCCAAGGGAGAGAGCTGATCGATACGGCTCTGGATCAGACCATAGATCCGGTCGGGCAGATCGAAGCCGGTCAAGGGACCGGTCAGCTGCCACGTCCCCGCCTCATACCGCAGCAAGCCGGACGCGACAAGGGCCCGGATCGCCTCAACGGCAACCATCGGAAGACCGGCGCTGTTGGCCACAGTCCACGCGGTCACAGCCTCGGGCAGGACGGCCTCGTCCAGCACAGCAGCCGTCAGCTGTCCGATCTCGGCATCAGCCAACGGCCCCACGGACAGGTCTCGGACGTGATCGTAGCTCGGCCACCTGGCAAGGACTTCAGTCTCCTCACGCACGATGACCCACAGCCCGAGAGGTAGATGAGCCGCGGCGTCCACCACGGCGTCCAGAAGCGCCAGCGAGGGCCGCGACAGCCAGTCTCCGCTATCGAAGATGAGAAGCTGTGGCTGTCTGCGACAGGACTCGGTCAGGATCGCCACAACCGCGGCGTGGCGCTGCAACTCGCGTCGCTCCGCCGGTAGCGAGAGCATCCCCGGCGAAGCCGGCGCGCTGAGCCCCACGATGGGCGCCACCAACGCAGCCCATTCGGAGACACCACAGCGCGTAAGCGCACCACACAGCGCATCCAGTTGCTGGTCTCGAGGCAGCGCCTCAATCCCGAGCGCCGAGGCCAAGACGCGGTCCCACCCGGAGAAAGGGAGGGCATCGCCATAGGAGGAGGCCGCCCCCATATGCACGCCCATCGCTGCGCCGGCTGCACGGTCGACAACCGACTGGATAAGCCTGGTCTTGCCAACACCGGGCTCGCCGTGGATCACGACAACTTCACCCACCCCAGCCGTGATCCGCTGAAGCGACGCCGCAAGGCTCTGTGCCTCAGCCTCACGCCCCACCAGCAGAGGCTCCTGGTCGGCAAGGGTTAGGTCCGCAGAGCGAAGCGCCTCGACGACCGTGGGGCGCAGCGGCTGGGAGATGCCCTTCAAAGAGATCGGAGCCCCGGTCCGCATCAAGACGCGACGCGCTACCGCCGGGTGGCTCGCTGTGTCGGGGCCCAGCCAGATGGCACCGGGTTTACCGTGCGCCATCAGGCGCGCTGCTACGTTGACAGCGTTTCCTATGACCGTGTACTCGCGGCGGATCGCCGTGCCCACATCCCCGGCAAAGACAAAGCCCGTGTTGATGCCGGTGGCGAGTGTGCCTTCAACGAGCGTCTGCAGCGCTTCAGCCGCGAGAATGGCGCGCAGCGGATCGTCCTCGTGGGCTGTGGGCGCGCCGAAGACGACCACTGCATAGGGTCCGCCGGGACCCATCGCGATCTTGTTGAGAACACCGCCGTAACGCTGGACAGCGTCGCGCATCTGGATGAACCGCGTGTTGGCTGTCACCGCAGCCGATACCAGTGCCTCGGGGCTCTCCCAGATCTCGGTCAAATCCGGCAGCGGAGGAAGGGAGGTCATCAGCACGGTGACCAAGCGGCGGTCACTGCTCAAAACCTGCAGGTCCGGTGCCGGTGCCAAAGTTAACAGCCGCAAGAGGCCCGGAGCGAGATAGGGCGCGAGCGCATCGATGCGGGCCAACATCCATCGGGCGTCATCTTTTTGTGGCGGACCGGGCAGCGATAGCGGCACGGCATCGGCTGATGCGCTGACTTCCTGTAGACGGAAGAAACCAGCTTCGACGGGCACAACGACGAGCGTGCCGGCAGCCGCTGCCACAGTGCTGTTGTGGAGGACGGTTTCGCCCGAAGGCGCCAGCCGCTGCGCGGCGCCCATCGCCGCCAATGGCGGGCCGAGCAGCAGCAGCTCCCGCCCCTCAGCATCACCCAGACCGAGGCCCGCCAGCTGTCCAGAGGCCAGGCCGATCGCGACCCGAATCGTGTGGCGACCGAGAGGTGTCTGGACCTCGCGCATGTGCTCCGCCATCGTGCGCTGGATCTCTTGAGCTGCCAGCGCTGCATGCAGCCCGTGGTCGTCCCCATCGAAGAGAAAGAGCCCGGCATCACCCCCGAACTTGAGCAGGTCCCCGCCGTAACGGCCGGCGCCGTCGACGAGGATGCCCATCACGCGGTTCATGAGATCGGTGAGCGCCTCCACACCGTCCAGTGAGGGCGCGCGCCCGAATCGCTCCGCCAACGGGGTGAAACCTGCAACATCGGCGAACATCACGGTGCCGACCAGCGGCACCGCTAAGAAAGGGGCGGTGGGGTCCGCGAGGAGGCGCGAAGCAACGAGCCGTGGAGTGTGAGCGACGACGGCTTCAAGGAGGTCCTGGAGCCGGGTCTGGTCGAAGGCCTGATCGCCAGCGAATCGGGTCCGCCAGGATGCACCGTCGACACTCTCGGTGTTGTCGTCGAGCAAAGCGGGTGTTGCCTCCTGAGTGCCTGGTGGTCAAGCGCACCTTAGTGGGTCTCAGCTAGAGCCAGGCCCTGGTGACACAGAGCGGGCTGCGCCCGTCCGTCCCCATACACTACTGGCGCGCGTAGGTTCCCATCAGTGCTACCTCCCCAAGGATGTGACCCTCCATCGCCTCGAGCAGGGCATCCTTCTGCGTCCTGTCGGGCAGCGCCGTCAGAGCGGCGTCCAGCGCGTAGAGCTTGAAAAAGTAGCGGTGGGTGCCGCTGGGCGGACAGGGACCCGCATACCCAATGCGACCGCCACTGTTCTGCCCCTGACGGATGCCGTTCTGCAGCGTCTCCTCCGCGGGGACGCCCTCCGATAGACCGGCCACATCGCTTGGGATGTTATAGAGCACCCAATGGACCCAGGTGCCACCGGGCGCGTCGGGATCATCCATGATCAGGGCTAGGCTCTCCGTACCGTCGGGCAGCCCCTCCCATGCCAGCGGCGGAGAGATGTTCTCCCCGTCACAGGTGTAGATCGAGGGAATCAGCTGATCAGCCGCAAATGCGCCGCTTGTAAGTGTGAAGCCCACCACTTGGTCTCCCGTCTGTGACGATGGCATGGTTGGGACAGGTGCATCTGGCTCTGCCGTCAGTGTACCACACCCTGTCAACAACGCCGTGATCCCGATCGCCGCCAGCCGGCGGAGGATTGGTTTCGTGTTCGCGTTCATTGGTGCCTCTCCAGTCGCTGAAAGGCGGCATCGCCAGGGCTCCCGGTAGCCGGGGCTCTGGCGATGCCGAATCACCGATTCGTCTGAGCCAAGCGACTGCAACCTGGCGAATCTCACACGCCTGCCGCTGTCTGCTTGTGCTATGTCACGTGCCCCAGCCCTCCCGCCGAGCGCTGAGGGGCAAAGGCTAGCTTACTCCTCCGTGATCTCGATAGTCTCGATCAGATCGCCAGGCTCACTGGCGGTCTGGGGATCCCGGATCGAGATCGCGTTGAGGACGTCGAGCCCCTCGACAACCTTGCCGAAAACGGTGTGCCTACCGTTCAGCCAGGGCGTCTCCGCGAAGGTAATGAAGAACTGGCTGCCGTTGGTGTTGGCGCCGGCATTGGCCATCGACAACACGCCAGGCCCATCGTGGGTCAGGCTGCTGTCAAACTCATCAGCAAAGGTGTAGCCGGGTCCGCCCGTCCCGATACCGGTGGGATCGCCGCCCTGGGCCATGAAATCCTCGATGACGCGGTGGAAGGTCGTGTCGTCGTAGTAGCCCTCGCGGGCCAGGAAGACGAAGTTGTTGACCGTGTTGGGCACCTTGTCCGCGTAGAGCTCAACCACGATGTCACCCTTCTCAGTCTTGAAGGTCGCCGTGTAGGTCTTCTCAGGATCGATGATCATCGCTGGGCGCCCCGGGTACATGCCGTTGCGCGCGGCGGGATCCGCGGGCATCGAAATCGTGCCCGGTTCCACACGAACCTCAGGCGTGGGCGTCGGCATGCGGGATTCCTCAACCTCGGTGATGGTGATGGTCTGGATCTCGTCGCCGGGCTCGCTGGCAGTCATGGGATCTCGGATCGAGATCGACTGCAGGACATCCATGCCCTCGACCACCTTGCCAAAGACAGTGTGCGCGCCGTCGAGCCAAGGGGTCGCGGCAAAGGTAATGAAGAACTGGCTGCCGTTGGTGTTGGCTCCCGCATTAGCCATGGAGAGGACACCAGGCCCATCGTGGGTCAGCTCGGGGTGGAACTCGTCGGCGAAGGTGTAGCCGGGCCCCCCGGTGCCGGTCCCCGTCGGATCGCCGCCCTGCGCCATGAAGCCGTCGATCACGCGGTGGAACGTCGTGTTGTCGTAGTATCCGTCGCGCGCGAGGGCGACGAAGTTGTTGACGGTATTGGGCGCCTTATCCGCGAAGAGCTCAACCATAATGTCGCCCTTCTCTGTCTCAAACGTAGCTAGGTATACGGTGTCCGGGTCGATCTGCATCGCCGGAGGCGCGCTGTACATCCCGTTGCGCGCAGCTGGGTCGCTAGGCATATCTGCATTCCCTTCTGTAGGTTGTGTTGTATCGTTGATGTTGGCTGTATCCAGGGCAACCTCCCCGACCGGCGCCTCCTCTTCCGGATCGTATCCCTCGACGCTCGTGGCAGGTGTATCTGCAGCCTCAGGTGAAGCGTTACCACGACCCAGAACCAGCACCAGCACGATGACGATGACCGCAATAACGGCTAGCACGAT
>JAFGNI010000307.1 GCA_016927095.1 Anaerolineae bacterium
CCTGGGCGGCGCCCACCCCCTCGATGACCCGCCGGGGGCTGCTCGGCCTGCTCATTGGTAGCACCAGCGGCTTCTTCCTGGGCCGCGCCACCGCTCCCGCCGCCCTGGACCATCCAGGCGACGGCGACTTGGGCCTCGTCTATCACGCATGGAGCAGACCCAGCGCGCCCAGGCTGCTGGACGCCATCACCGACTGGGGCGTCCGGCCTGAGGCCACGAAGACCTACCCAGAGGCCGAGCGCGTCCAGCTGCCATCGCCGGTAGCGGCACCGGCCTTGAGCGCCTTTGCCGCCATCGGGGGGCGGCGATCGGTACGCGACTACGCGACCGCCCCGATGCCGCTGGGCGATCTCTCCCGTCTCCTCCACTTGGCCGGCGGCATCACCCAGCCAGGCGGCAGCGCCGGGCTGCGCGCAGCGCCCTCGGCCGGCGCCCTCTACCCCATAGAGACCTATGTCATCGCCCACACGGTTGGCGACCTAGCGCCGGGCCTGTATCACTACACCGTCGTCGACCACGCGCTGGAGCGCCTGCAATCCGATGATCTGCGCCAGGCCTGCGTCCGGCTGGGTGCCATGCAGGGGTTCCTCGGCGAGGCCAATGCCGTCTTTGTACTCACTGCCGTTTTCCAGCGATTGCGCTGGCGCTACCACAGACGAGGCTACCGCTACGCCTTGCTGGAGGCGGGGCATATCGGTCAGAACCTCTATCTCGCCGCCACTGCGATGGGTATGGGCGCCTGCGCCGTCGGTGCCTTCCTCGATGATGGGCTCAACGACCTGTTGCAGATCGACGGCGTAAAGGAAGCCGCGCTCTACATGCTGTCGGTGGGAAGACGATGACAGCCAAGCCAGAGACTAGGAGGGATCCGCCCATGGGAGCCGGGCACTGACCGTGCCCGGCGGCGACGATGCCGCTCAAGCGCGCCACAAACTGACAGACAACACCGTGTTCGAAAATAAGCTAGACCATCCGTGGGACCTGCATCCCTCAGACGCGGTTGCGCTCCAGCGGAGGCTTGCAGAGCGCGTCATCCGGGAGCCGCTACAGCAGGCTGTAGCCATCGTCGGTGGCGTGGACGCCAGCTACAGACGAGGCATAGCTCGCGCCGCCGTGGTGGCACTCAGCTATCCTGGCTTGGAGCTCCTCAACTACGCTGTCGCCACG
The DNA here is from genome assembly GCA_016927095.1 of Anaerolineae bacterium. The sequence continues at coordinate 1,168 of JAFGNI010000307.1, forward strand.
CGCGCCATCGACTACCCCTACGTGCCGGGGTTGCTGAGCTTTCGTGAGGCGCCCGCCGTGCTGGAGGCGCTCGAGTCACTACAGACATCGCTTGACCTGTTAATCTTCGACGGCCATGGCATTGCGCATCCGCGGCGGTTCGGCCTTGCCAGCCACGTCGGCCTGCTTGTCGACCTGCCTACTGTTGGGTGCGCCAAGAGCCGTCTCTGTGGAAGCTATGAGGAACCCGGGCGCCAGCGTGGAGACTTCACGCATCTCTGGGATGATGGTGAGATCATTGGTGCGGTCCTCTGCACCCGCAGCGGCGTCAGACCAGTCTTCGTCTCGATCGGCCACCGCGTTGACCTGCCCACAGCAGTCGCCTACGTCCTCGGCTGCGGCGGAGGCTACAGGCTCCCCGAACCCACCCGCTGGGCGCACAGGATCGCGGGCGGTTGGCGCCCAACAGCGGGACTCCCAGGGTGACAATGCCCCCCCAGTGCCACCACCAACGACTCACCCGTACACAATCTATGGACGCAGTGGGCGCCCTTCTAGCAGATACCGGGCAGGTGAGTTGGGCCCGCATGGCGTACTCAGCTTGCCGACATTGACAATATGCCCTATCCTGAGCATAACGCGCAGCCTGTGGAGCGAGGAGGGAACGAGATGAATCAACCGACACTCAAGTACGACATCACGAAGGACGACCTGAGCCAGTTCGAGGGCAAAGGGCCGGCCTTCGTCACCTTTGGCGAAGTGATGGTGCGCGACACGCCTGCCGATGACGAGCGACCCGAGCGAACGCGCTTGGTGCACATCTCGATGGCCGGCAGCGAGTACACGCTGGCGATGGGGCTGGCCCGTTTCGGCATCCCGTCGAGCTTCATCACTCGCGTGCCGGCAAACCCCTACGGCTATATGGCGCGCAACATCGCCCGGGAGCATGGACTCCATACCGACCACATCGTTTGGGCACCCAAGACTGAGCCGATCGGTCGCTTCATCTACGAAATCGGACGCACGCCGCGGAAGAACACCGGCACCTACCAGCGACAGTTCTCCGCCGCGTCCCGACTGGACGCCGGTATGGTGGACTGGGCTGCCGCGCTGCAGGACTGCCAGCTCTTCCACACCTCGGGCATCAGCTTTGGTCTGGCAACACACAGCGGCTATACACACAACTGCCTGCGAGCAGCCTTCGAGGAGGCCATTCAGCACAAGCCAGAGGGCTGCCTGGTGGGACTCGACTACAACTACCGCGCCACCCTGTGGTCACCTGACCAGGCCCGCGAGGTGATGACCCCCATTCTCACCGATCACGTGGATATCCTGATCACGTCCATCGAGGATATGGCCAAGATCTACGGTCTGGACTGTGGGCAGTACTCAGCCCAACAGATCGACGATGGTGACATAGGCCCCATCGAGGATGAGGATATCCAGGCCTTTGTCGCGGAGATACACCGGCGTTTCAACACGAAGATCGTGGCGATTACGATCCGCTATCCCGACACGTTCGAGCAACATCGCTGGGAGTCGGCGGCGGCTGGCAGCGATGGCGCCTTCTTCCGCTCACCTGCCGTCAAGCCCATCACGCTCTGGGATCGCTTGGGCGGCGGCGACACGTGGAACGCCGGCTTCTACTATGGCCTGCTCAGCGAAGGCTTCAGCGCTTCGGGCATCGAGAAGGGCGTGCTGGTCGGAGACGCTGCGACGCGGATCAAGCAGACCCTGATGTTCGACCTTCCCATCGTCACCAAAGACGAGGTCCAGGCCCTGATGAAGGCCGACGTCCTCGGCGGCGGCAAGCGCACGGCGAGGTGAAACGGCAGAAGAAGGAAGAAGGGAGCAAGAAGTAAGGAGAAAGCGGGAGATCACCGTACTCCTTTCTCCATATGTTAGCCCTGAAAGGAACGCCCCCCATGAACAAAACCGAGAAACTAGACCTAATGCGGGCCACAGGTGTCATCGCGATCATGCGGGCCCAGAGCTCAGATCAGTTGATTGCCGCGGCTGACGCGATCAAGGCTGGCGGTGTGCGCGTGATCGAGGTGGCGATGACGACGCCCGGTGCGCTGGGCGTGATCGAGGAAGCCACCGAGCGGTATGGCGAGGCCGTGCTCTTTGGGGCCGGCTCGGTGCTGGATGCCGAGACCGCGTGTGCAGCCATCCTTGCTGGGGCCGGGTTTGTCGTCGCGCCCACCCTCAACCTCGGGATGGTGGCGCTGTGCAACCGCTACAGCATTCCCGTGATACCCGGGATCTTCACGCCGACGGAGGCGTTGACCGCGTGGGAGGCAGGCGCCGATATGGTCAAGCTCTTCCCAGCCAGCTTCGGCGGGCCGGAGATGATCAAAGCGTTCCGCGCACCCCTACCCCAACTGGAGATCGTGCCTGTGGGCGGCGTCGATCTGAGCAACGCCACCGAGTTCATTCAGAAGGGCGCAGCAGCGCTGGGCGTAGGCAGCGCCTTGGTGAACCAGAAGCTGCTCGACACTGGCGATATGGCTGAGCTGACCCGCCGGGCAGGGGCGTTTGTTGCGGCAGTCAAGGAGGGAAGGGGATAGAGGATAGGGGATACCGGAAGCCGGATACCAGATACCACGCCCTATTGGATAGCTGATCGGGGTCTTGCGCATACGCAAGGCCCCGATCTCTTGTCTCTGTTTGGTGACATTTGTCGCGAGGTTCACGCCAGATGTCATACAGATCCCTTGACAAAGGAAGGGACGCAGTTGATAATAGAACGTTAGGGGCCAGCAGGAGCAAGCACAGCCGCCCACGTCCCGGTGGGAGAGACGCTTCTAGCTAGGCAATACTGGAGCAGGAGACTGGAGGAGAGAATGCGATCACGCAGAAGCACAGTCTTGGGTCTGTTATTGGTGGTGCTGACGATGGGCGCCCTAAGTGCCTGTCAAGGGGCATCTGACACGGTCGTGGTGGCCACGGATGCCACATGGCCACCGATGGAGTACGTCGACGAAAACAAGGAGATCGTCGGCTACGATATCGATCTGATGCGGGCCGTTGCGGAGCACGGCGGATTCGAGGTAGAGTTCAGGAACGTGGCTTGGGACGGCATCTTTGCCGGCCTTGCCGCGGGTGAGTATGATGCCGTCATCTCATCGGTAACCATCCTCCCTGAACGTGAGGAGCTCTACGACTTCTCGGATCCCTACATCAATGCAGGGCAGATCGTGGTCGTTCGTGCCGAAAGCGACATCACCGGCCCCGACGACCTGGCAGGCCACGACGTCGGGGCGCAGATCAGCACGACGGGGGCTTTCGCGATTCAGGAGATGGAAGGCGTCGAGCTCAGCGAATACGATGAGGTGGGGCTGGCCTTTGAGGACCTGGTCGCCGGTCGCATTGACGCTGTCGTCTGCGACACGCCAGTGGCCGCGGACTTCGCGCTGCAGCGCGAGGAGTATAGAGATGCCCTGAAGATCGTGGGCGAGCCCTTCACCGATGAGCACTACGGCATTCTCGTCCAGAAAGGCAACAGCGACCTGCTCGAGATGATCAACAGCGGCTTGGATCAAGTGCAGGCCGAGGGCATTGACGAGCAGCTGGAAGAGGAGTGGCTACGCTAGCCCGGAATCGGGCCTTGCACGCATTACCATAGGCAAGCTTCGCAGAGAACACGGCACGTCTAGATCCGTGTTCTCTGCCTTTAGCAGGGAGGGATCGTCCTCATGAGCTCGATAGAGAAGCAGGCCCCACCCACAGGGCATGTGTGGCAGGACGACAGCGCCGTTATTCCACGCGAGCGGAGCCTGGTGGTCGCCTGGTGGATTGCCCTAGGCATCGCCGTTGCATTCATCCTCGGCGCCACGCTACTCCAACCCGACCCCTACCGCGAGATCATCGTGTTCATCGGCGATGGCCTGGTGATCACCTTCCAGATGACCATCGTCTCGATGACCTTCGCGCTGATCTTGGGCCTCTTCGCGGGACTTGGCCGGACAGCGCGCAGCGCCGTCATCAACACGCTGGCCTCACTCTACGTGGAGATGATCCGCGGCATTCCTCTGTTGGTCCAGCTCTTCTGGATCTACTACGCGTTGTCCCGGTTCATTCGCCTGGGCCCCCAGGTCTCGGCGGTCCTAGGTCTCACTGTCTGCTATGGGGCCTACATTGGGGAGACCTTCCGTGCCGGCATCCAGTCGATCCCCAAGGGGCAGATGGAGGCGGCCCGCGCGCTGGGACTGTCGCGAACACAGGCAATGCGCCACGTCATCGTGCCCCAGGCCGTTCGCATCGTGCTGCCACCTGTCGGCAATGAGTTCATCGCTATGCTCAAGGACTCCTCTCTCGTCTCCGTGCTCGCCATCTCCGATATGCTCCGCCGGGGGCGCGAGTATGCCTCGCGCACCTTCGCCTACTTCGAGACCTACACCTTGGTGGCGTTGGTCTACCTTCTGGTGACGCTGATCTTCTCTCGCGTCGTCTTCTATATTGAGCAGGGGATGGGGCGCCACGAACGGCAGATACCTGCCACGCTGATGCACCGGCTATCAAGCGTCGTTCTGGACTTCGTGATTCTGGACTTCGTCGGTCTGCCAATCTATGCCGCAGCGCAACTCGTGGCCGGACCGGGAGCGGCGGCAGTGATCATCACACTGGCCGTGGTGGCTGCGGTGGCCGTCGTCTACCTTCTGAGTTTCTGGACCATCTCCGGGCGGACTCCCGGGATGATGGCTGTGGGATTGCGAGTTGTGCCTCTGACGGGAACGACGCCCTCACTGCAGCAAGCGATCGTGCGCCTGATCATCGGCCTGCTGCCCCTTCCAGGCCTCAGCCTGATCTGGTCAGCCAAGGCCCTCGGGGGCCGTCCGCTTCAGGATCGGTTGACGAGGACGTATGTGGTGCAGGGGTAGCGCGGGAAAGCAAGGTGCCCAATGAGCGAGAAAACGGTTCAACGCGTGAGCCAGTCGGCGGACAAGATCGTCGAGATTCGGAATCTCTCGAAGCGATTCGCCGAGGTCGAGGCCGTGCGCGACGTCAGTTTGGACGTGACCCGGGGAGAAGTGATCGTCATCATTGGACCCAGTGGCTCCGGGAAGTCAACGCTGCTGCGCTGTGTCAACCGCCTTGAGGTGCCGGACAGCGGCACGGTCATCATCGACGGCGTCACGATGACATCCAACGAGAGGCAGATCAACCAGACCCGCGCCGAGGTGGGGATGGTCTTCCAGCAGTTCAACCTCTTCCCCCACAAGACCGTCGTGGAGAACATCACCCTCGGCCCGTTAGTGGTCAAGGGGATGACGGAGACCGAAGCTGAGGCCCTGGCGCACGAGTTGCTTGCCAAGGTCGGCATCCCGGAGAAAGCCGACGCCTATCCTGAGCAACTCTCTGGCGGGCAACAGCAGCGCGTAGCCATCGCGCGTGCGCTGGCAATGGCACCCAAAGTGATGCTCTTCGATGAGCCAACCTCGGCACTCGACCCCGAGATGATCAAAGAGGTGCTCGACGTGATGCTCGCCCTGGCTCAAGAGGGCATGACGATGCTCGTCGTTTCGCACGAGATGGGCTTTGCCCGAGCCGCCGCCCACCGTATCGTCTTCATGGATCAGGGCCAGATTGTCGAGATCACCACACCCGAATTACTCTTCACTGCGCCTAAGCATGAGCGGACGAAGCGTTTTCTGAGCCAGATCTTGCCTTAGGGGAGCTATCAGCCGTCAGCGATCTGCGATCTGCCCTGAAGCTGATCGCAGCTGAGCTTTGGGCCCTGAGTCTTCAACGGGGATGGATGCTTGAGCAGTCTGACAAGCACCCATCCCCGTTTCTGTCTGTGGGTTCCCCAGCCCCATAGGCGAGCCCTCCTCGGCCTGATGCGTGGCAACCAACCTAGGCCAATCCGTCACCAACCCAAGCCATCCTCACAGATCAGGGAAGACGCCTAAACTGGGAGACAGTGGGGGACGACGAGGTGGTGCCTTGAATCGGGAAGGTGGGGATATGCACAGACGAGGGTGTCTCTGGATTGTCATCCTGCTTGCAGGAGCCCTGGTGGTGGGACCTGGACAGACAGTGCGCGCCGGGAGTCGCGGCGCTGCCCCTGTTCGCGCGATGCCGTCAAACCGGGTGCCGCATCAACCAGAAGCTGGAACCGCATCACTGGTGGGTCAGTGGGTCGGGCACCTGGACCTCGGTGCCGGCGAGCGGTTCGCTGAGCTGACCATACGCGCGGAGCGAGCAGACCACCACGGCGAGATGAAGATATGGGGCCGTGAGGAAGCCGTAGTGATGCGGGACATCCATGCCAAAGACGATGGCCATATCTCGCTCGAACTCCTTCTGGACGGTAGGAACCAGAACCTGGAAGCCGTTCTGGAAGAGAACGTGCTCTCGGGCACACTCATCCAGGCCTCCCAGAGAGCCGACGTCCAACTCCTGCGCGTGATCGACCTAGACCTCGACGACTACCGGCCCTATATCGGCAGCTACACACCGGTGATGGGTGAGCCCTGGTTTGTCGGCAGCGCCGACCTTGCCGGTCGTTTCTATCTGGCCGAAGGCGACCGGCAGATGCGGCTGCTCCCCATCGCACCGGATGTTTTCTACACCTCTACAGGTGAGACGGTGACCTTCACACGGGACCTATCCGGCGCCGTGGGCGGTCTCGCGCGACTGGGCTCCAACGACCATCAGGAGGTGGCCACGCGCATCGAGCGATACACGACGCACCCCATCCACATAGCAAACGGTGCGACAACCCTCGCCGGGGAACTGATCATGCCGCCGGGATCGGGTCCCTTCCCTACCGTTGTCTTTACGCACGGGTCCGGTCCTGAGACGCGCGAGCGACGCCGGCTCCTGGCCGACCGCTTTGCACAACACGATATCGCTGCCGTGATCTATGACAAGCGTGGCACCGGTGAGTCGACGGGAGACTGGTACAGAGCAAGTTTCGATGACCTGGCCGCCGACGCATTAGCCGTCGTAGACGTCGTCGCAGATCAGCCACGCATCAACAGCGGCGCCATTGGCCTATGGGGCCTGAGCCAAGGAGGCTGGGTCGTCCCGCTAGCGGCGTCGCGGTCAGATCAGGTCGCGTTCGCCATCACCGCCTCTGCTTCGGGTGTCTCTCCCAGCGTCCAGGAGCTCTACCGGTGGCACAATCTTCTCCGCGATCTTGGCTACACGGGGCCCACACTGGATGCCGCGCTCAAGGCGGTTCGCCTCCAGCAGGATCTGAACGCCGCCGACGTTCCAGGGGTTGACGACCTCTTCCTGGGACTGGACTTCGGCTACGATCCCGTACCAGCGCTAGCGCATCTGGCGCAGCCCATCCTCGCCATCTGGGGCGCAGAGGATCGGGTGGTACCGCCGCATACGAGCGCTGTGATCTTCCAGGAGACGTTGAGGTCTCGACAGCACACAGACACCACACTCAAGGTTTTCGAGGGTGCAGGTCACAGTTTAGGGTTAACCCCTACCGAGGATGGCTGGATATCGCTACCGCCGGCCTACCTCACCACGATGACAGAGTGGATCCAGGCGCGGACACTGCCTCAGCCTGAACTCGGGCAGGCGGGGCTCTCCGAGAATCTGGCTGCGTGGCCGGATCCACAAGATGAAGTCATTCCCGTGCCTGCCTTGCCTTGGTATGGTCGGGCCCCCGTGCAACTGACCGCTATAGCTATCCTCTCGGTCGCCTGCCTCGTCATCGCCCTGGGTTGGCCCGTGCAGCACCTTGTCCGGGGCTTACGCCGTCGCCAGGACCCGCCGCTCCAAGAGAGCTGGACACTCCGGCTGGGCACTAGTCTCGTTGGTACCCTGGGGCTCTACTTGCTGGTTGGATTCACGATCACACTGGGCCAGTTCCTGCTAGCAGATGACGGGGCCTTGCTGCGTTACAGCACCGGTCCGGTCGTTCGGATACTTAGCTGGCTTGTATCGTTAGCGGCGCCGGCTTTGGGCATCCTAACGTGGCTTGCGAGGCGCAGGGGTCTTGCATCGAGGCCGGCCAGGGTGCTCGGTGCGATCGCAGCGGGTGCCGGCCTCGTATTGGCGCTGTTCCTCAGGTATTGGCAGCTGCTCCGACTATAGAGCGCCGCGGGCCTTGCATTCTGATCGCACGGGGGTAAGGTACCTTCAGTTCTTGACAATGGAGGGACACTCTGATGGGATCGGATCCCATGACCAGCCGGGAGCGCGTCATCAAGGCGCTCCGGTTCGACTACCCTGATCGGGCCCCGCGTGACCTGTGGACGCTGCCCGGCATCCCGAAGTACCATCGGGCGGCGCTCGACCGCGTCCTGGCCCAGTATCCAACCGATTTCGCCGTGCCGGACTTCAGTTACGGTCCTGCCAAGCGGGCCCGCGGCACACCCGCCGAGGTCGGCACCTACGTGGACGAGTGGGGCTGTGTCTGGGAGGTGGGTCAACCCGGGGTCATTGGGGAGGTCAAGGCCGCACCCCTTGACGATTGGGCAAACTTGGCCACCTACCAGCCACCCTGGGAGGTCCTTGAGAGCGCCGATTTCAGCCGCGTCAACGCCGGCTGCGCAACCACGGACAAGTTCGTACTCGCGGGTGCCGGGCTTGCGCGCCCCTTTGAGCGCGCGCAGTTCTTGCGCGGCACCGAGAAGCTGATGATCGACCTGGCCTACGGTACGCGAGAGGTGCGCCTGCTTCTCGAGTTGATCCACGACTACCATATGCGTGAGCTGGCGCTGTGGGCCAAGACCGACGTTGACGCCCTTGGCTTTATGGACGACTGGGGCGCGCAGAATCAACTGCTGATATCGCCCAAGATGTGGCGAGAGCTTTTCAAGCCGCTCTATGCAGAGTACTGCGATCTGATCCACAGTGCCGGGAAGTTTGTCTTCATGCACTCCGATGGCCACATCGCCGCGATCTACCCGGACCTGATCGATATCGGTGTAGACGCGCTCAACTCGCAGCTCTTCTGCATGGACATCGAGGGCCTAGGCCGGCAGTACAAGGGCAGGATCACCTTTTGGGGTGAGATCGACCGGCAGTCCCTGCTCCCCTTCGGCACCCCTGAGGACGTGAAAGCCGGTGTCCGTCGGGTGCGGAGAGCGCTGGATGACGGCCGGGGCGGCGTGATCGCCGAATGCGAGTGGGGGATGGATGTACCCGCGGAGAACGTCGCCGCCGTGTTCGATGCGTGGATGGAACCCCTGACCTGATCGAGACCGGAACGGCCGCTGTGCCTGGTGCCGACTCCCGCGGTCTGCCCCTCCGGTGTGAGAAGCGCACTGCGATTGCCCCTACGCTTAGCGACGAAAACATGACACAAACTCAAGTTGGAGGTACTATGCAGAACTTTCGTCTCTTTCCGATGCTCATCCTGATCCTTGCTGTGGCGCTCACAGGATGTCAGCAGCCCACCGAAACCCCTGCGTCGCCGACGCCGACCGAGGTAGCTGGCGTCCCGGACAGGGTTGAGGCGCCCTCCCCCTCGGAACCAGAGCCAGAAGAAGCGGAGGAGGAGGAAGCATCTGACAACGATCTGGGCCTCCCCGCCGCACCAGTCTTGCAGCCCGAGGAGACACCCACGCCAACGGAGGAGCCCGAACCCCCGGTCACCCCGGAGCCCACGCCAACGGGAGAGCCGAGCGAGGAAGAACCATCGCCAGAGCAGACGGTTCCACCTGAGGCGACAGCTCCGCCTGAGGTGACGGAGGGGGAGACCGAACCCGAGGAGACCACAGAGGTGCCGGCCCCCACGACAGAGCGCAAGCCCCCGACCACAGAGGGCATCGTCTCGACATCTGCGCTCGTCATCCGCGATGACGAGACCCCGGCGCCACCGCTGATCGTCACCGTGAGCGCTAACCGCGAGTTCCCGGGCTACAACTTCCTGATCACGGGACTCGTGCGGAACGGTGGTAGCGAGAACTACGCCGGGCTTGACATCATCGGGACCTTTTTCCGGGCTGATGGCTCCCGCCACGGCCCCATTGAGGTCAACCTCCAGTGTCCGGTTTTGGCGCCCGGCGATGCCTGCCCCTTCAGGATCGATGCCAACGCCAAGGGCCTGACCGAGGTGATGCTGCATCCCGAGGGCTACCCGACGACCCGCGCCACGGCTGAGGTTAACGTAACGAATATCAGGACCTCGCTGGACGGCATTGGCTACGTGCATATCACGGGGTCGGCCACCAACCCCAATCCTGTGCCCGTGTGGGATATCACCCTCAACGGCACCCTCGTCGACGCGACAGGCGCCATAGTTAGCCTCGGCACGGACGTCTTAGTGGGTTCCCTAGCGGCAGGCGCGACGGCGACCTTTGATGTCCCTGTACGGTACCAACCCTATACGCAATACCAGCTCTTTGTCTACGCCGAGCCACGGTAAGGCGCCGTCGGCACCCGGAGAACGCGTATGTATCTGGTCGCCAGCACCAACGCCATCGTGGGCCTGGAGCAGGCGATGGCACTCCTACGCAATGGCGCCACCGCCGTGGACGCGGTTGAGACCGCTATCCGCGCGGTGGAGGCCAACGCCGACGACCACTCCGTGGGCTACGGCGGCTATCCCAACCTGATCGGTGAGGTCGAGCTCGACGCCGGGCTGATGCAGGGCGCTGATCTGACCAGTGGCAGCGTCGCTGCGCTAAAAGGGTACAAGCATCCCATCTCCGTCGCAAGGAAAGTGATGGAGTATCTACCCCACGTACTGCTCGTGGGTGACGGCGCTGCGCGCTTTGCCGCGGAGATGGGATACGCACCGGAAGCCTTGCTGACCGACACAGCACGCGAGACCTGGGCCAAGGGACTCAAGCCGGAATGGTCCGACGACGATCTGGCCACCATTGCCGACGCCTCCCCACTCTGGTCCTGGGTCGAATTGGCTACCGACCCAGAGCGGACCCGTGGGACCACCAACGTCATCGCGCAGGATGCTGCAGGTCATCTCTGCGTCGGGGTCAGCACCAGCGGCTGGGCGTGGAAGTATCCGGGCCGGGTGGGCGACTCGCCCATTGTCGGCGCCGGATTCTATGCCGACGATCGCTGTGGTGCCGCCGCCTGCACCGGCACCGGCGAGATGGCCATCCGGGCCGCCACAGCCCACAGCGTCGTACTCTACATCAAAATGGGACTCTCGCTGATTGAGGCCGGTCACCGAGCGATGCAGGACCTCAACGAGCTGGGGGGCCGCTTCCTAGCGGGCATGAACTTCATCGCCGTCGACTCTGAGGGCAACCACGCCGGGTTCAGCAGCTACGCGGAGGCAACATACCTCGTCTACACACCTGACCTAGCAGCACCGGCAACGCTACCCCGCACCTATGTGCCGCTAAAGCAACGGTGGGACAAGAGTAGGAAGCCCACGACCGGACCGAAGCCCCCTAGGTGACGCACTAGACTGCACAAAGAGGAGCAGCACCGTCATGAAGACGCCGGACCCACGGCCATTCAGCAGAGTCACCCCGCGATGGTTAGCGTCCGAAACAACGGTCTTCACCGTGAGCTCGGTGCTGGTGGGACTGTCAACGGGTATGGCCACGATCGGTTTCGTGACCTTGATCCGCCTCTTGGAGCGCTGGGCGGCGACGCTGCGTCTGATGCTGGCGGGCATTTCGCCCTTCGTCACGATACTGATCCCTGCGCTGGGAGGGCTCGGCGCCGGACTACTGATCACGCACGTCGCCGAGGAGATGCGTTACGGCGGCATCCCTGCCATATTGGAGGCCAATGCCCTCCGCGGATCACGTCTGCGCGGGCGCCTTGTCTGGGCAAAGCTACTGGCGACGGCGCTGTGCATCGGAACCGGCGGCTCGGCAGGGCGCGTGGGGCCAATCGCGCAGATTGGTGCGGCGCTGGGGTCACAGATCGGACAGCGCTTCCACCTGACCGATGAACGCATCCGCAATCTGGTAGCCTGTGGCGCGGCAGCGGGAATCGCGTCGACCTTCAACGCCCCTATCGCCGGCGTGATCTTCGCCTTGGAGGTCATCCAAGGCGAGTTGACCGAGACCTTCTTCTCGACGATCCTGATCTCCGCCGTCACATCCAGCATCGTCAGCCGCAGTGTGCTGGGGGCCGATGTCGCATTCACCGTCCCGGCGTACGCCCTAGAACAGCCCTTGGAGCTTGCCTTCTGTGCCGTTCTCGGCGGGCTGGCGGCACTCGTCGCTTGGAGCTTCATCACTACCTTCTATGCCACGAAGGATATCACCGCGCGTCTGCGCCCCCTTCCGGATCCCTTGCGCCCTGCTCTGGGTGGACTCCTGCTGGGTGTGCTTGCCCTGGCGGTCCCGCAGGTCCTGGGAGGAGGCTTTGCCCAGATCAGCCAAGCTCTGCGGGGACAGCTGGCACTGCCTCTTATGGCTGCATTGGTGCTGGCAAAGCTCCTAGCGACCGACCTCACGCTCGGGTCGGGCAGCTCCGGTGGGCTCTTCGCACCGGCGCTCTTTATGGGTGCGATGCTGGGCGGTGCCTTCGGCGAGGCACTCCACCTGCTCCTGGCGGGATCTCCGCTGGGACAAGCCCTCGCACCCTCCGGCGCCTACGCTCTGGTGGGCATGGCTGCCGTCTTTGGTGCTGCGGCCCACGCACCGATGACGGCACTGCTCATCGTCTTCGAGATGTCCGGCAGCTACAGCATGATTCTGCCGCTGATGTTGGCTACGGGCATCGGCACGGTGGTTGCGCGGGCCCTGCAACGCGAATCCATCTACACGCTATCGCTAGCGCGCAAGGGCATCCCATGGCAGCGGGGTCAGGAGATGGATGTGCTGCAGAACGTGCGGGTGGACAACGTGATGACCACAGAGCCGGTGACGGTGCTGAAGACAACGTCGCTGCAGCAGTTGGCATCGCTCATCGATCAAACGCGCCACCGTGGCTTCCCCGTGCTTGACGCCAACGGGCGCCTCGCCGGCGTGGTCTCCCTGAGCGATCTGGAAGCCGTGAAAGCTCAGCGTCAAGAGTGGACCGCGCAGACAGTGGCGAGCATCTACTCCCCTGATGTCATCGCCGCCTATCCTGATGAATCGGTCTCCATCGCACTGCAGCGCATGGGCGTCTACGACGTCAGCCGGTTGCCGGTCATATCGCGGGACGTCCCTCGTCATCTCGTGGGTATGATCCATCGCAGTGACATCGGCGCTGCCTACCAGCACGCATTGGTACAGAGCGATAGCACACGCCAACTCTGGCTCCGTCGGCGCACACCCGTCCCGTTGGCTGACAACGCCGTTGACCTTACTGTAGGGCCAAGCGCACCTGCAGCCGGGCAGCCCATCCGCGCCCTAGCATGGCCCCCGAACAGTTGGATCGTCTCGATCCATCGGGGCGAGGAGGTTCTGGTGGGACGCGGGGATCTCGTCCTACAGTCGGGCGATCGCCTCACCATCTATGCGCATGAAGAGGCGATCTCGGAGTTGGAGGCACTGGTCTGCTCACCCGGGAACGATCCAGACAGCGACGTAAGCTAGTCCTCAGTAAAGCTGATGTTTGGGGCTCGTAGTAACGGCCGCACAGTGTGGGGGCTCAGTCGTTCCGGTGCCTCATCGGCGCCCGCAGAATTGACGAATCGGTTACTACGAACTAACTAAACTGACCACTGGCGGGCAGCAGGTCATCGTGCACTCCGCGACGCACGCCGGCAACAGCTAACGGACAGCGAGTGCGGCGCCCCCTCATCGGCACGCGGTCGCTCCCCAGATCTATGGTGCTGTAGTCTCCTGACCACACCATAGGTGCTCGTATGCAACCACGATGGCGCGATGGGACGGGACATTCCCCAGGAAGGAGCGCCGGAGGTCCGCGTCCTCGATTGCAGCGGCCCATCTCTGCAACTGGCGATGCGCTTGCCCTAGTAGGTCGCCTGCAGTAGGGTCGCCGACCCTCTCTAGGACCTCATAGCATATCAGATAGACACGCATTGGGTCTCCAGTGGCGTGCAGGTCCGGATCGTCCTCCATGTAGCGCAGGATCTTCTGCACATAGTCTGCAGCCTCGTCGGTTGCTCCGTTAGCCAACGCCACTCGCGCCAGTCCAGTCCAAGCGCCGACGAGCCGCTGCGGCCACCCGAGGCGGAGACACCGCGCTTCCGCCTCGCTGTAGGCTCGGCGGGCATCGCGCCAGTCGCCCTGGGTTGCGCATACCTCGCCGAGCGTCGTCAAAGCGGCAACCCCTGCTTCCCAGGCGTTGGCCTGATCTGCCAGCGCTAGCGCCGATTGACCGTAGGCGCGACCGGCACGATCGTCGCCCAGCCGGTGCGCGACACGTGCTCGCATAACGCTGACCGCACTCTGACCAACTGGGTCTGCGACCTGCCGGAAGCAGGTGAAAGCCTGTTGGAGGTGCTTGTCGCTTTCGACATACTGGCCGAGTGCGTACAATGCCATCCCCACGTCTGCTAGGGCCCACCCCTCTTCTCGACGCAGACCTGTGAGCCGGCAAAGACGCAGCGCCTCCTCGGCGTAGGTCATGCTAAGGATGGGGAGGTGGCTGTCCAACGCCATCGAGGCCAGTGCTCCGAGGACGCTCCCTTCCCCGGCACGGTTGCCCATCTCCTGATGTATGCGGTGCGCCTGCTGTAGGAAGTGCATCGCGGTCTCCGCAGAGTACACGCTGTTCGCCAACCCGAGGGCGCGAAGAACCTGGGCCTCCAGCCGCCGGTTGCCGACCTGTCGGGCGAGGCGGCGCGATGCTTCCCAATGCCGCACCGCGCTTGCTTCATCGCCACTCCTCGCCATAGCGCGACCCCACGCAAGTTGAGCTCTGGCCTCCAGATCACAATCCCCGATCTGCCGCGCTATATGCACGGCCGTCTCTATGGCTTCATCGTCGAACGGTTGAATAGCAGTGTGCTCGTAGTAGGTAGCTTTGAGCAATGCAACCTCTGCCCGCCTCCGCCGGCCTTCCGCGTCGACTGAGGCCGGCGCCTCGGCGACCGCCCGCAGCCGCTCAAGGTCAGCCCACTGGGCGTCTCGATCCCCCACCGTGTCATAGATAGCGACGCGACGACTTAGCAGATCATAGACGGCGAGGTGATCGCTATCGGCTGTCAGGGCCAGTGCGCGGTCGAGGTAGCGGAGCCCCTCGTCGTTGGCGTACTGCACCGCTGCGCGTTCGCCGGCCCGCCGGAAGTAGTGAACGGCGCGCGATGCCTCGCCGGCCATCTGCCAGTGGCCGGCCAGACGTCCCAGGTGTTCGTCGATCCGATCAGCAAGCAGGCGCTCCAGGGCCTCAGCCACCCGTCGATGGAGCGTGCGCCGAATGCGATGAAGCAGGGCCTCGTAGGTAGCATCTCGCGTGAGTTGATGCCTGAACCCATACGCGCCATCCAAGCCCTGAGACCGATCTAGGATCAACTGCTCCCGTTGGAGGATCATCAGAGCCTGGTCCAACACGTCGCGATTGGCGATCTCAGCAAGCAGGCGGTATGAGAATATCCGCCCGATGACCGAGGCCAACTGGAGGACGTGCCGAGCCTCCGGCGGTAGCCGGTCAATGCGTCCCCGGAGCACGCCATAGAGCGTCTCCGGGATGCCGGACACCGCGGCCTCCGACTTGGCCTGCCACTGACAAGCATCAGCGTCGCAGACAATGGCCTCTGTCTGGATCAGTGAGCGGAGTAGCTCCTCCACGTAGTAGGGGTTGCCCTCCCCCCGGCTGAGAATCCTGTCCTTCAACGCATGAAGCAATCCCTCGACCGTCTGTCGTCCATCAGGTCCGGGGATAGAGAGCAGCAGGTTCCGCAACAGCAGACCACTTTCTGCTTCAGACAATGGTTGCAACTCCAGACTGGTATGGCGGTCCTCGTGGAGGTCCCGAGCCGTCTCGCGAAGCCGCCAACAGCCATGTGCGCGTTCAGGACGAAAGATACAGAGCAGTAGCAAAGGCACGTGTTCCATAAGCTTGAACAGGCGCTCCAGCAGCCGCAGCGAGAGCGAGTCCGACCAATGCAGATCCTCGCAGACGAGAATCACTGGTTCCTGACCGGCCGCTGCCTCGAATAGGCGCTCCACTGCCGAGAAGACAGCATCCTGTAGGACCCGAGGCTCCATCTGGGCGATCATGGCTTGCTCCGCAGCGCTCTGCGGTGCACCCAGAAGATAAGCCAGGAAGGGATAGCCGATCGGGAGGTCGTCCCCATCGCTATATTGAGACGATCCTGTCAGCGCCGTCAGATGTCCGCGGAGTTCCTGCCCTAAGAGATGATGCGGTGTGTCGGCACGCGTGCCGAGTACGCTGTGCAGTGCCGAGACCCAGAAGGCGTAGGCCGTGGTCTCGCTATGGGAGAGGCAACGCCCCTCGATCCACTGCAAACCAGGACCGGCGCCGGTACGAAGCTCAGAGACAAGACGCGACTTCCCGATACCGGCCTCGCCAACCAGAGTGACGATGCCGCCATCTCCTGCTCCCAGCCGCTCAATCACGCCGCGAAGGACGTCTATCTCGCTGTTGCGACCGACGAGCGGAGACTGCATACCGGGAATGCCTCGTCCCTTCGCCGCGGATCCTTTGTGCGAGATCGGCTCGTAATCCAACCTGTCCGGCACGGTGTCGAGGTCATCGCTCCAGTCAAAGAGCGGCGCAACCAGGCGATAGGTAGATGCGCCAACACGCACGGCACCTGGTGGCACAGCTTCGAGGGCGTGACGCGCAGACGAGACAACGTCACCGATAACCGTCCCAGTGTCCTGAGATAGTCCAGGATCTGAGCGCGTCACAATGGCTTCGCCGGTGTGCACGAAAGCGCGCAGATCCAGGGCCACGAGACCATCCCGCCCATCCGGCACGTCCAGTGCCAACTGCCCGAGCTTGGACTCAAACGCGGGCGACATACCGAGGGCTGCCAGTACGGCGAGTTCCGGGTCGTCCTCGTGGGCCGTCGAAGCACCAAAGAGGGCCATCATCGTGCTGTCGTCGTAGCGCTCGATCTCACCACCGTAACGATAGACCTCTGCGCCCACTACCCGTAACAGCTGCGCCAGGATGGTTGCCCACGTCTCCACGTCAACTCGCGCAGCCAACTGCTCCGCACCACATATCTCAGCCTGGATGACTGTAACCATACGCCGTTCAGACGCCACGACGTCTGATGCTGCTTCCCCAAGACGACCCACCGGCTGTAGTGAATCGCCAGAAGATTCCGGCGTGGCCATCGGCGGCGCCATCGATGTGTCTGTCGGTAGTACGGTAGGCGGTGCCGACACTGCGGGAGGTGTCCAGTCGCCTGCACGGAGCTGCTCGTAGAGCGCCAGCGTCGCCGCCTCCGGCTCCACGCCCAGCTCATCGGCCAACACCCGGCGACACACTTCGTACTGGGCCAAGGCCGCGTTGCGGTGGCCGCTCAGGCTCAGGGCCCGCATCCACTGCCGGTGCGCGCTCTCGCGCCACGGCTCCAGCGCCACTTGCCGGCGGGCGCCCGCAATGACTGCCTCGTAGTTGGTGTGGACCTCGTGATAGTCGGTCAGACTGGAGAGCGCCTCCAGCACCTCCCAGTGCAGCCGTTCTCTCTCGACTACTACCCATTCCTCAAAGGCGGCGCTGTCCAAGGAGAAACCGGCGAGGAACTCCCCGCGATAGAGGTCGTCGACCATCCGGAGCTGTTCGGCGCAGGTGTCGCAGATCTCCAGTTGGGCGTGATCGTGCGATTTGACTACCTCAAGCGCGTCGCGCAGTCGCCATACATCTATGCTACACCCAATGTCGCACGGCATCTCTATCGTGTTACGTGTGATCTCGAGGAAGGAGGATGGTACCTCGCGGTCGCGGATGGCGTCGCGGAGCCGGCTCAAGGTCACACGCAGGTTACGGCGTGCATCTACCTCGGGCGCCTCAGGCCATAGCAGCCCCGCCAGTACCTCCCGCCGGTGTGCGATGCCCGGGTGCATCGCAAGATACGCCAGCAGCGCGCGTGCCGTATCGGCGCGAAAGTCCGTGATAGCCTCGCCGTCGAGCGTCACCCGGAAAGGGCCAAGGAATGAAAGGACAAGCCGGACCGTGGTCATTGGGAGGTCCCCAATCACAAGCATTGGTGCCAAGATACCAGAACGACCCTAGATGTGCTTCCCGACTATACCGTCCGGGTCCGCTCCCAGCAACAACAGATTTACTGGATTATGCAGAGCGGATCGTTCGGCATGCGTCGGCCGCAACGCGTCGTCAGGTGATACGCTACCGGCGCCTCAGGAGCCTCTCTGGTCCCGCTGCACGGACACAAACCAGCCCCGCGACGCGATCGATGTGTCGATCGCGTCGCGGGGCCAAGCTCAAGGTCTGTGCTGCGAACCGCGTATCCGCTGGCCTGACGTAGAGACTCAGGTCAGTGACGGACAGCCCTCTACTGGGTCAGACCGGAGCCGAAGA
>JAFGNI010000308.1 GCA_016927095.1 Anaerolineae bacterium
GATCGCTGGATCACCTCCTAGCGCAGATCTGCCGGCTGCATCACGGACGGGGACACAAGGCCTTCTCGGACCTGGGCCTCTATCGCGGCCAACCACCGGTACTTGAGTTGCTGTGGAAGAAGGAAGGGCGTACCCACTCCGACCTGGCGGCTGCTCTCCAAGTCGCACCAGCCACCATCACCAAAATGGTACAACGTCTGGAGAAATCCGGATGGGTTGAGCGGCGGCCCGACCCGGAAGATCAGCGCGTCTCCCGCGTCTACCTGACCCCAGCAGGACGCGATATCCACGGGGAGTTAAGCGCCCTGCTGGACCAGTTCGACACAGAGATCCGTGCCAATTTGACAGAGGAAGAGCAGGCAACGCTCTTTGGCCTGTTAATGAAGGTGCGCGACAGCCTCAGCCAAAGTCACGACGCGGAGGCCGGGAAATAAGCATCCCTTCCCGGTCCTCGCTCTACGGTAATCCGGCTAACCGAGCCAATGAAGGAGAACCAATGAAATCTGTCCGTAGACTTCTCAAGTTTGCCAAACCATACTGGCGCTGGCTGGCCATTGCCCCACCGCTGATGATCGTTGAGGTCGTCATGGACTTGATCCAGCCAACGCTGGTCTCGCGCATTGTGGATGTCGGTATTCAGGGCCGGGATCTGGGTTACGTCATCCGCGTGGGCGCCCTCATGGTCGGGTTGGCGATGGTCGGTGCCATCAGCGCCATCTTCAACGGTGTATTTGCCGCGAAAGCCTCGCAGGGCGTCGGGGCCGACCTGCGGGACGCGCTGTTTCGCAAGGTGCAGTTTTTCTCATTCGACAACTTGGACCAGGTGGAAACGGGGCAGTTGATCACGAGATTGACGAACGATGTTGCTCAAGTCCAGATGGCACTACACCAAACCGTACGCATCCTGGTGAGAGCCCCGCTATTGCTGATCGGCAGTCTGGTGATGTTCATACTCACCGTCCCCCAGCTCACGTTGGTTCCAACCTTACTGGCGGTTCTTGTGCTAGCAGGGCTCATCCTCATCATCAACAGGGCCTATCCCCTATACAGCCTGGTGCAAAAGGCACTGGACAGGATCAATGTCATTCTACAGGAGAACCTCTCGGGCGTCCGCGTGGTCAAGGCCTTCGTGCGGGCCAACCACGAGGTGGCACGCTTCAGAGCGTGGAATGCCACACTAAAAGACAGGACGGTGCGCGTGGCTCGGGTCACGGCGCTGACGATGCCCCTCGTCACAGTCATCGTCAATCTCGGTATTGTGGCCATTATGTGGTTCGGCGGCATCCAGTTTACCCTCGGCACGCTGACGACCGGCGAGATCATCGCTGCTACCAACTACCTGGTGCGCACGCTAACCGGGCTGCAGATGGTCGCGATGATCGTGCTACAGACGGCGCGCGCCGAGGCATCGGCTGATCGCATCACCGAAGTCCTCGACACCGAGTCGACCGTGCAAAGTAGCACGGAGGCCATTAGGGACTTCAAACCGCGTGGACGCGTAACCTTTGAACACGTCAGCTTTGGATACCGAGATGGCGCCGGCAAGGCATCAACGGGCAATAACGGCGGGCCTCCCTCTGATGGCATCGTGCTGAACGACATCAGCTTTACCGCCGAGCCGGGCCAGACGGTGGCCATCCTGGGATCAACCGGGTCGGGGAAGTCCACCTTGGTGAACCTGATCCCACGTTTCTACGACGTCAGCGAGGGGCGGATCGCTATCGATGGCGTCGACGTGCGGGATGTCGACGCCCAGACGCTGCGCCGCAACATCGGCATTGCGCTCCAGGAGACGGTACTCTTCAGCGGCACGATTCGCGACAACATCCGCTATGGGCGCCCTGATGCTACGGACGATGAAGTGGTCGCAGCGGCCAAGGCGGCGCAGGCACACGACTTCATCCTCTCCTTTCCGCATGGCTACGACACCGTTCTAGGACAGCGCGGCGTCAACTTATCCGGCGGGCAAAAGCAGCGACTCGCCATTGCGCGGGCGCTGCTCCTCCAGCCGGCGATCCTGATCTTGGACGATAGCACCAGCGCCGTTGATGTGGAGACAGAGGCGAGGATCCAAGACGCACTCAAGACGCTGATGAAAGATCGCACCAGCTTTGTGATCGCCCAGCGTGTGAGCACCGTCCTCACGGCGAACAAGATCCTTGTGTTGGACGAGGGGCACATCGCAGCCGAGGGGAACCACGAAGAACTGCTGGCAAACAGCGCCATCTATCGCGATATCTACGATTCTCAACTTGGAAATGGTAATGGGAAAGAAGCCTATGACTAACCAATCCTCGACAACACAGCAGCGTCGCAGCCAAGAAGTCCCCCCCATGATGGGGCGAGGTCGTCCGCCGGGACTCCACACCACGGAAAAGGCCCAGGATACACAGGGCACACTGCGCCGGTTACTCGGCTACCTCAGACAACAGACATGGGTCATGGTCGTGGTCATCGCGCTCACAGCCGTGACTGCGCTGCTGGACGCCGTCGGCCCATTCTTGACTGGTCAGGCCATCGACTTCCTGCCCCAGGGCAACTGGGAGGGCGTGATCAGGGTCTGCCTGGCAAGACTGGGAATCGGGTTGGTATCAGCGACCGGGAGCTGGCTCATGAGCTATCTCATGGCGCAAGTCGCACAGAGCACCGTCGAACAGCTGAGAAACGAGCTGATCACCAAACTGCAGACGTTGTCGCTGAGGTTCTTCGACCGGCACGCCCACGGGGACCTTATGAGCCGGCTGACGAACGATGTGGAGAATGTCAGCAACGTTCTGACCGCCAATGCGACCCAGCTCCTTGGCAGCGGCCTGATGGTCACAGCGGTGACGGTGATGATGTTCATCACGAACGTACCCCTGGCCCTCACCACCCTCCTGTCTCTTCCCGTCATGCTTGTCCTGACCCGCAAGATCACCGGATTCACGCGTAAGCGGTTCCGCGAACAACAGATGCATCTGGGCGCGCTCAATGGGATCATCGAGGAATCGGTTTCGGGACAACGCGTCATCCAGGCCTATGTGCACGAAGAAGCCACGATCGCAACGTTCGACAAGGCAAACCGCCAACTGCAGGCAACGGCAACCGAGGCAGAGATCTATTCAGGTGCGATGGGCCCGCTGATGAACATGGTGAACAACTTCTCCCTGGCCATCGTCGGCGCCGTCGGCGGCTGGTTTGTGCTGCGGGGATGGGCCACCGTCGGCACCATCGCCAGCTTCATGGCCTACTCGCAGATGTTCGCCCGCCCACTGAACCACATCGCGATGCTGGTGAACACGATCCAATCCGCGCTGGCCGGTGCAGAACGTGTCTTCGAGACCCTTGATGAAGAGCCAGAACTCACCGACAAACCGGATGCCAGGCCACTGGCGCATATCCAGGGCAAGGTCGTCTTCGATAACGTCTGTTTTGGCTACGATTCCGGTGTTCCAGTCCTCAAGACAATCTCTATGTACAACAACCCAGGCGAGACCATTGCGCTGGTGGGTCCTACCGGGGCAGGGAAGACCACGATCATCAACCTGCTCACGCGCTTCTATGATGTCGATAACGGCTCGATCAAGATCGATGATACCGATCTGCGCGATTACAGGATGGACGATCTACGCCAGAAGGTGGGCCTCGTCCTGCAGGACAACTTTCTCTTTGCCGACACCGTCATGGAGAACATCCGCTACGGGCGGCTGGAGGCGACCGA
>JAFGNI010000034.1 GCA_016927095.1 Anaerolineae bacterium
AGCTCACCGCTCTCTTGACGAGCGCGGCGATCTGTCCTTCTACCTGGGGAGTTAGCTCCTTCAGAGCGAAGGATGTTGGCCACATATCGCCATCGTCAAGATGGGCCACGGCGTTGAAGCCGAACGTCGCGTACCTCTCGTTGAACTTCGACGCAGCTGTGAAGAAGCAGACGACCTTGCCGTCCTTGTTGGCATATGCGGGCATCCCATACCAGGTTTTCGGGGAGAGGTCCGGCGCGACGGTTGTGATGATCACATGGAGCCGTTCGGCCATAGCACGATCCGGCTCCGGCATCTCGGCGATTTTCGCCAGGACCGCGCTTTCCCCTTTCGCTTTGTCACTCTTCCCGCGCGCTTCCGCCTTCAGCTCTTTGGCGCGCTCCTTCATCGCGGCTCGTTCCTCGTCCGTGAATCCTATGGACTGTTGCATGTTTATCTCCTGGCTCATAGAAACCTCCTCAACCTGACTAGGCCGCAGAACCTTGTCGCGGTTCGAGCGTGAGTCTCGCCATTGTCCAGGTGACGCTACCTGCAATGGTCTCGCCTCATTTGAACCACCCTATCATATACCCAGTCGGTGCATTTGTCAAATAACTTCATATAAATAGTGTAAATGGCGCTGCCTTGACTTGATCTGTGCCGGCTCCTGCCCTACAATGCGTCTGCTGGGCAACCTTGCACACCCTACAGTTGGCTCTTCCATTGCGTTGGTTAACAGGGGAAGTGTGAACTCACTGATCTGAGAGCAGACCGAAGGAGGTGACAAGATGCCTATCTCGGATCTGACACCCGATGAGAAGGATGATCCGGTATCGACAGGCTTGCTGAGGCAGGAGGGGCGCGCCCTGCGCCCGGGTGAGTATACCCACTGAAACGATCACGCTCTTGGGCTACCTTACCCCCAAGTACGGTCATTGCATCGGAGCTGATCAACAAGCGTACGCGTAGCCCATCGCAGAGATTCACAGGATGGGGAATGACTGACAAACCAAGAGCACTAGACCATTACGACGATCCTCATACTCGGGTGGCAGTGCTCTGCCCGGTTCATAGCTCCAAAGCCTGACGTCGCGCCGCACGGACTCTGCGTAGTCCTTCAGTGCGCGCACACAGAAGAGCCCTCCCCGGAGATACCCGGGGAGGGCTTGTGTATCAAGCGGTTGTCCGGGACACCGCGCTGAGTATAGCGATCAACCGCGGTGAGGGACAACCAGGGCGAGCTTAGTTGCCGGCCCCGGCTAGGAACGCGTCAAACTGCGATTGTGCTTCGGCCTGGACCTCGCGCAGCCCGGCACCTTCCATCTCGGCGATCATCTTGGGCACTTCAACAGCGGGATCCGAGACGCCGGTGATCAGCCCGGTCCAGTACTTGTCCACGATCACCTGTATGGCAGCGACCTCACCTTCCACCGGGGTGATGTCCAGGGCGAATCCGATGGCGTTGGTGGACTGCAGATCCTTGTACCCGTCAAAGATCACTTCCCACATCTGAGGATCGACTTCCACGCCCTCCGCGGCCTCCACAGAGCTCAGGGAGTAAGACCCTTGGGAGAAAGGCCACGGCACATAGCCGGTACTGCCCTGCTCGGTGCGCAGGACCGTGCCGTCGTCCTGATAGTTGAAGTGGACGCCCGGCACGCCGTAGCGGAGGATGTCGCGGTACTCCTTGTTGGTGTTGACCAACTCCTGATACTTCAGGGCCAGTTCCACGTGCGGAGACTCGGCGTTGATGGCGTTCATCGCACCGCGGATGGAGGCAGTGGACAGGTTGGGGCCGCTGAATTTGCTGATCTTGACCACCACGCCGGTGCTCTGGGTCCAGATGGCGTCAGCGCCGTAGAAGCCCTGGCCTGCCCATACAGGCTGGTAGGTCGTAGTGTCCAGCGTTGCCGCGTCGGGGTTGATATAGCCGGCCTCATACCATTCGTGCACCGCAACCAGACGATCGTACAGATCCGGATGCTCAAGGATCACCACGATTTCGTCGGCATCGTCCCCTGTCGCCGAGTAGGGGATGCCCAGCATGGCACCGCGGAGGATGTTGTCGAACTCGCTGGTCAGCCCGCCCACGCCGCCGCGGCTGATATACATCGGATACTCAGCGTCTTCGGCGCCGGCGACACCATCTTCCCAGGCCTTCTTAGCCGCCGCCAGATACTCCTCGATGTCGAAGAAGCTCATCTCATCGGGGATGGTCATGCCCAGCACGTCCTCGAACAGCGCCTTGTCCATCACCCAGAACAGCTCGGCGGCGTAGTCCTTCTTCACGGGGATGGCAAGGATCTCGCCGTCCACCTTGGCGCCTTCCCAGACGATTTCCGGCATGGTCGCATAGAGTTCAGGCGCCACGCTGGGCAACAGGTCGGTGAGGTCGGCAAAGTAGCCGGCGCGGGCCTGCGTGGGGAAGTTGTTAAACCACTCGCAGGTAAACACCATGTCCCACTCGTCGCCGGCGGACATGGCCAACATGGTCCGCTCGTTGTCGTAGTACAGGGTCGTGACCTTGACGTTCAACTCGGCCACCGAGATCTCGTTGAGCTTCTCCTCGACCATAGCCTGGTCGGGGGGCACTTGTCCGGGGTTGCCCATGATCCAGATGAGCTCCACCGGCTCTTCGGCCGCCGGTTCTTCAGCTGCCGGCTCTTCGGCCGACGGCTCTTCTGCCTCGGGAGCTGGGGCGCTGGGGCCACAGCCGGCCAACGGCGCGGCGACCAGCAGCATAACCAGGATCAGCAGTAAGTATCTCTTCACGGCGCGATCTCCTTTCACTTCTGAATAGTGTGAACTTCTTGGTCGATATTAACCGATGGTCCAGACGAGGGCATATACCTCCTTTCGCTGGGGTTTGCGTTCTTCGCGGGAGGCACGATTGCCTTTCGCGGAGGGGGCACGCTACCCCTTTATCGCCCCGATGGTCAGGCCTGAGATAAAGTACTTCTGGAAAAAGGGATACGACAAGGCGATGGGCAACACGGTCACCACGACGATGGCCATGCGCACCGCCTCCGTGGGAAGCGCCCGGAACACATCTGTGGGCAGCATAAACTGCGCGTTGCGCACCAGATCCTGGATGGTTCGCTCGATGTTCATCAGCACGTACTGCAGCGGATACATATGGGCATGGGTGGACTGGATGTACATCAGCGCAGGGAACCAGCTGTTCCAGTAGGCAAAGGAGAGGAACAGCCCGATGGTGGCGATAGCCGGGAGCGATAGCGGCATCACGATGGAGAAGAAGATCCGAAACTGGGATGCCCCATCCATCCGCGCGGATTCGATGACCTCCTCGGGGATGGTGGTTTGGAAGAAGGTCCGCAATATCACAATGTTAAACGATGAAACCGCAAGAGGAAGGATGAGCGCCCAATAGGTGTTGCCCAGATTCAACAACTGGGTGTTGACCATGTATGAGGCGACCAAGCCGCCGCTAAACAACATGGGGATAAAGATCAGAATGGTCAAGAAAGGGCGGAAGACATAGCTCCTGCGCGAGAGTGCATATCCCATGGTGGCATTCAGGAGAATGCCCAGAACGGTCCCGACGAGGGTGGTGCCGACAGATACCAGAAAGGCCCTTCCCACATAGTCCTGCAACATCCACAGATACGTGTAGGCACTGACGGTCCACTCCCTGGGGATAAAGCGGTATCCGTACATTTGGATGGACTTGTCGGAGGAGAGGGAGATGAGGATGACGAAGACCAGCGGCAGCGTGGCAGCCAGAGCCAGCAGAATGAACACCAGGGAGAACACCGCATTGGCCGCGGGAGAGACGCGGTTCAAATGGGCACCGCCGGTCGGCTCACTCTGGGGCCGGGACACGATGGTGGTGTTTTCTGCCGTCATCAGAACAATCCCCTTTCCGGATCTATCTTTTTGATGATCGTGTTAGCAGCGAAGATGGTGATGAACCCGAACACCGACTGCAAGAAGCCGGCAGCGGAGGCAAAACCGATGTTGTTCATCCGCATCAGAGCCTTGTAGACGTAGACATCGATGGTCTGGGTGACGTCCACCAGTGCGCCCTGATTTCTGGGCATGATATAGAAGAGGCCGAAGTCCGAGTTGAAGATGCGGCCCACGGAGAGGATAAAGAGGATGATCACCATAGGCTTGAGCATGGGCAGGGTGATATGCTTCACCTGCTGCCACTTGGAGGCGCCATCCACCACGGCGGCCTCATACAGCGTGGCGTCGATGTTGGTGATGCTGGCAAGATAGAGGACCATGCTGTAACCCACGTTCTTCCACAGGTTGACGCCCACTAGGATGTAGGGCCAATACTGGGGCGACATGTACCACTGCACCGGATCGCGCCCCAGCGACGTGAGGGTATGATTGACAAGGCCCTTGTTCACGCTCAGGAACGCCAGGCCGAAATAGCTGACCACGACCCAGGAGAGGAAGTGGGGCAGAAAGATGGCCGTCTGGCAGACCTTGGCCAGCTTTTGCGAGTACATCTGGGACATCATGACGGCCAGCGTGAGGGGCACGACAATGCCCAACACAATGAACACGATGTTATATGCCAACGTGTTGCGAAAGACGATGGTCGCGTCCGGCGTGGTGAAGAGATACTGGAAGTTATAGAGTCCCACAAACTCGCTGCGGAGCAGGCTGACCACGAAGTTGGTGTCCCTGATGGGCTTGTAGCGGACGAAGGCGATGATAATGCCGAACATGGGCAGATAGGCAAAGAGGATATACCAGACAAACGTAGGCAGTGCCAACAGGCTCAGCTCCAGGTCGTCGATACTGAAAATCCGCTTCAACCGGGAGCCTATGCCGGACCCGGTGCGGGGTTTTCCAGCGGCTGTGCGGCTGATTGGGGCAGTCCTTGTCTCACTGGCGTTGGAATCCATGCTCTTCCTCTCTCTGTGTAAGAGTGCATCCACCTGCTTGGGGGCAGGCTCATCGGACAAAGACCCTACCGATCTTGTCACCATTATAGGTTTGGGTCTGATACCTGTCAAGAATGCTTTCTGTCACGTATAATGCTACCGAAAGTTGATCGTTCCCTGAAATGATATAGAGCGTCATCCACCGGCCTACGGCAAGGGCCGGGACTGCAAGGATCGTGACACTAGATGCAACTGGCAGCTGACGGACAGGTCAAGAGGTGCAGACATGCGTGAAATAGAGAGAGAACTGGGTGAGGTTCGTATCAGGCCTTATGCGGCGGGCGATACAGCGGAGCTGTTGCAGCTATGGGCTCTGAGTATGCCGCAGGATGCCATCAACGAAGCAGTATTCCTCAAGAAAGTGCTCCTGGATCCGAATTTCGATGCGCGGGGATGCTTGGTTGCAGAGGTGGCAGACCGGCTGGTTGGGTTCATCCTGGCTATCGTGAACAAAGTCCCGTTGGATATCGAGCCTGTTGATCGGGAGACAGGGCATATCACGGTGTTCTTTGTCCATCCCGACCATCGACGGCAAGGCATTGGTTCGGCTTTGGTCCAAGAGGCAGTGGCGTTCATCCGCTCCGAAGGGGCATCCCAGGTTCGCGTCTGTGGTTATCCTCGGAACTACTTCTTCCCCGGGCCGGATGTGAATCTGCACGCGGGTGCGATAGCTTTGCTGAAAAAACTAGGCTTCGAGACGCTTTACACCGCCATCGCCATGCACGGTTTTCTGGGTGACTTCGACAGGCTGTCGGAGGCGGCGTTGCAGGAGCTCGAGCGCAGCGTCCTGGATGAACACGGCGTTCGGGTGCAGTTCATCACGCCCGATTACGTCAAAGATATGCTGCTGATGATCCGGGCGCACTTCAACCCGGACTGGGTCCGGGAAGCCCGACATCTTCTAGAGATGTACGGTCCCGATTGCCGGCAGCTCCTTGTCGCCGTGACCGATGACCACCAGGTGGTAGGATACTGCCAGTGGGGAGGTCACGAGCCTGGGCGTTTTGGCCCGTACGGGGTTCGACCCGATATGCGGGGTAAGGGCCTCGGCAAACTCCTTTTCCACAAATGTCTCAACCTTATGCACAAGGAACGCGTCCACAGCATATGGTTGATGTGGACGGGTCCAGAGTCAGTCGCCGCAGAGGTGTACCGGATGGGCGGGATGCGCGAATACCGCCGCTGGGCAGTGATGCATCAACGATTGTAGGCGACCTTCTGTTCTTGAAAGGGGACAATGATGAGCAACGACAAGACTAGCATTGTGTTCTTTGATGCCCACGCCGCCGACATGATCAACAGCTCAGCGGGTACCATCGCGAACTATGCCAAGGCCGGGCATCGCGTCACGCTGGTGACGCTCACGCCGGGCGAGAAGGGCTACGCCTTCTACGAGGGACTTGAGATCACCGCGGAGCAGTATCTTCAAGGCAAAATCGATATGTGGGAGAGCGCGGGTGAGATCCTGGGTGTTACTGATGTTCGAACCCTCAAATGGAAAGATGGCGAATTGCCCTACAACGATGAGGTGATCAACACCTGCTGTGACATCATGCGGGAAGTCCAAGCAGACATTGTGGTCACCCATTGGAAGGGCTCCATCCATAAGGACCATATCAACACCTACAAGAACGTGATGGATGCTGTATTTCTGGCGGGCCTGCCGGGCTACGAGCGCGAGTACCCCGCGCACAGGGTCAAGCAAGTCTACTACACCGACAACTGGGAGGATTGGGAGGACTACGAGCCCGATACCTATGTTGATATCAGCGACACTATGGATCTCAAGCTCCAGGCACTAGACAAGCTCCTGCAGATCACGCGCGAACTGGGCCTCGAGGGCGGTTTCGACTACAAGGGGTTCTACCAGGCCCTGGCCAAGATGCGGGGATGTCTCTCCCGTAACTTCGCGTATGCAGAGTGTTACCTGACGTTGTACAAACCGCACAAACGGGTCAAGCTCCTGCCCAGCTGATCTATGTCTTTGGGTCGCACCCGGTGAAACGTTGAGGCACATCCGGAGTCGATCAACAAGCGTACGTGTAGCCCGTCGCAGGGATGCACAGGACGCGGCATGACGGGCAGACCAGAGGCCCTAGATCACTACGACGATCCTCCCGCGGGTCTTTTTGCCCCCCATCAGGGCTTCCGCCTTCTGCGGCTCAGTAAGACTAAGATTGGAGCAAGAAGGAGAAACAACCCACCGAAGAGAAGTATCCATTGCGTTGCGTCCATATTGTAACTCCTTCCGGGTCTGCGTACCTCTGCACTAAGACGTCCTATTCGGTAATCCGGCCATGGGAGGGGTCCGCCAACGGTCTGTAGCCCATCGGGGCGGGTGACCAGGCCCTAGCGTATGACCATCGCCGTCAGGGCAGGCAGGAAGAGCTGTTCGTACAGGGCCTCGTGCTCGTCGGCCGGCGAGATAAGCAACACAAAGCACGCCTTTTCGCCATCCTCGGCCAGTGCTAGATCGGCCGGATGGCCCTGGATCTCAAGCGCATACAGATCCCAGGTCAGGCTGCCGATGTCGGCGCGGATCGTCGGTTGCAGCTCCGGCGCCAGTCCGAGCTGTCCCGCCAGACCGCCGAACAGCTCGGCTGCGGTGACCGGCTGGGCTTCCAGGACGAAGTAGGCAGGATCGGTAGCCGAGTTTGCCCGGGCCAGATTTGCCGGCGCGAGCTCTTGCCAGCCGGCGGGCACCAGGCCACGGAAGCCGCGCGCCTCGTCGACGAACGGGTCCAGCGCGATCTCTGCCACCGGCAGGCGAAACACCAGGCCCGGCATCTCGTCTAGGCAAGTGGCATCGGGTGCTTGTCCCGGGTTATCGAGAAAGGCCAGCATCATGGCCGCGGCACAGTCGCTGCTGCCCAGCAGGCTGTGGCCCACGCCGGGGAAGGTGTAGAGGTAGGCATGGGTCAGTTGTTCGGCCGCCACGTCGGCCACCCGCGGCGGGACAGTAGGATCGAACTCACCTGACAGGAGAAGCGTAGGGATGTCGCCAGTGACCGGCTCGGTCACCCAATCACCCAGGTGCTCGACGCCCCACAGCTGGCAGGGCTGCAGCATCACTTCGTCGATCAGATCCTCAACAACCAACGCCACCTCCGGATATAGGCCTTCAGTGTCGGCCATATCTGCCGCGGTGAAGTCCGCCAACTCGGTGCAGATGACCGAGTTGTACATGCCGTCCGCCAGGTTGAACTTGAACATGAACTGGGACTGGATCAACGCCAACAGGCTGAAATCACCCTCGACCATGTCGTAGATAGCGCCGGGCAGGAGGGGCAAGATGGCGCTCACGTACAGCAGATCACGGGTCTGGGCGATTAGCCTCTCTCCTGTCAGGAGCAGGTCATAGACCTCGGCGGTATCTGGATCCTGGAGCTGCACTGTTGCGGGCTCAACGTTCAGTTCGTGGACGAGGTCAAAGTAAACATGCTCTAGATCGGGGTAGGTCTCGTTGCAGGCTGCGTCGTCCCGGCAACGGGTGAACAACAGCCGCAGGGCGTGGTCCGTGGCGTGTGCTTTGTACAGCATGTTTGGCTCGTGGCGCAGGGGCGAGACCGCGTCGAGGATGGCGCTGCGCACCCGTTCTGGGTAGTCACGCATGATGTGTTGGGCCAGCAAGGATCCATACGAGCCGCCATAGAGGTTGACCTGGTCATAACCCAGCGCGTCGACCACGGCTACGATGTCAGCTGCGTTTTCGACGCTGTTGTAGGCGGCCAGATAGACGCCCGACTCGACAAAGCGCTCCCGGCAGGCGGCCCAGGCGGCCAGCTTGCGCGCCTCCTCTTCCTCGTCGCCGAGGTTCTTGTTCAGCAGGTCCAGCTTGAGTGCGGACATCTCATCGCACCGCAGGAACGGTGTCGAGTAGCGCGTGCCCCGCTGTTCCACGAGCACGATGTCCCGCTCCGCCCAGAAGCCTTCTGTTCTTGGAGTGGCCAGGAGCTGCACAAAGCTCGTCAACGCCGAGTCGCCCGGCCCACCGGCCAACATCACCAATGGGTCAGGGGCGGGATCGTCGCTGGCACTGTGGATCACGGCCACGGCTAGGCGAATGGCGCGTCCTTCTGCTCCGCCCCCGCGGGATGGGTCACGTACTTCGGGCACGGTCACATGCCCACAGGTGATGTGTTGACCCTCGATCGCCCCCGGTGGCAGATCCATGGGGCAAGGCGCTTCCTCCCAGGCCGACTCCGGGTGCTTCCCACTCGCCGAAGGTCGCTGAGCTTGTGCTGGGTTCCCGGGGGGCACTGGCTGGGCCCAGGCCGCCGGCTCCGGCACCGCTTCCGCCGGCGTAGGTGCAGGTGTAGGTGTGGCCCCTCCGCCACAAGCTACCACCCCCAGCAGTACGGCAAACAGGACCAAAAGGATCAGGATCTTCGAATGCATGCTATCCTCCTTCTTTGGCCTCCAGACGTTGTACAGTCAACAGAGGCAAACCCAGGTCGCGGATCTTGTGCAATAGGCCGTGTAGAGCGGCCTGATCGGCGACAGAGCCGATCAGCAGTGTCTCATCGTCGTCTACGGGCGTGATGGAAAAGCCGTCGAACCAGTCGGACCACCTCAGGTCAAGGTTCCCCTTTACCCGAATCTTGTACAGTCCTCGCCCGCTGAATCGCCGTACGTCGCTCATGGTTTGCACCTCTGTGAGGCCGTAACTCTCTACAGCCATAGCCAATCCCGGCAACACGAACCTGCCCATAGCATACCCCACGCGTGGGTGAGCCGTCATCCCCATTCCTGGTGATTAGGGGTGGTGATCAAGGGCAAACGAGAGCCCCCACCAAAGCGGCGGGGGCTGGAAGGTTGGCCCGGCAAACCGGTGGCGGTTTTCGACTCAGTCCAGCAAGCCCAGCCCTCTGGCTTGCTCCACAGCCTCCATCCGGCTGTGGACACCCAGCTTGCCGTAGATGCTCTTGACGTGGGATCGCAATGTATTCACCGACACCACCAGCTCTTCTGCCATCTCCGCATGCGAGAGATGGGTCGTCAGCAGCCGCAGCACCTCGGCCTCACGAGGGCTCAGCGGTTCGATCAGGGGTGACCGAACTCCCTCGGAGATGGTTGACCGTGTTGCGGCTCTCATCGCCTCCTCCTCCAGCGTCGATAGCAGCCTGCCCGCATAGTCGACGCTTATCCCTTGGACAACGGCCCGGCGCAGCAGCCACCCTATCTGAGGCCCCTCATCGATGAAGGTGCGCACATATCCCTCCGGCTCGCCGAGGGCCAGTGCGCGTTCCAGTGCAGCCAGGGCCCGTTCTTCTTTGTTCTGCGCATGAAAGGCCAGCGCCTGTAGGACCAACATCTCAATCACATAGTTCATCGCTCCTGCCGATTCTGTTAGCTCTGCGAGGCGTGTTAGCAGCCTTGAGGCTTCCTCGAACCTACCTTGGGCGATGAGGACCCGCGCTAGGGCGCTGTACTCATCTGTGTGCTGATAATCCAGTTCATCGCCGGCATGCAGCCCGCTCTCCTGCGCCCAATGGGACGCCAGCGCCAAGGCTCGCTCGGCCAACCACATACGTGCTTGGTGAGCTGCCATATGAGCACCGAACCAGGGTGATAGCCCGCTCGCGGCTTGCTTGGCCCTCTGCATCGCTTCCTGCGCGCCGTCCGGCTCTCCGATCGCCAGGAGTGCTCTCGCCTGACGCCGGTAGCCCAGCGCCAACCCCTCTTGCCACCCCCATTGCTCACTCAACTTGACGCCTTCTCTCGCACAGCGCAACGCACCATCTAAGTCATTCCACTCGCGCAGTACCTGACTCATGATATTGTGCCCACTCGCTGCAACTGGCAACTGCCGTCCGCCCCGCCTAACGTGCTCTTCGGCAAGCCGCTGCGCCTCCCGGCAGGTAGTTACAGTCTTGCGCAGTTGTCCCTGTGCCAACTGCACTGAAGCCAGGGCGCATAGGGCTTCCACGGCCATGAGATCATCACCTGCTGTCCGAGTGATGGCCAGGGCCCGGTCCAAGGCCTGGTAAGCAGCGGCGAGGTCGCCACTCCATCGGAGCACAGAGCCCAGGAGGTCAGCAGCCAGAGCCCGCACCGCCATGTCTTCGTCAGGTAGTTGTTCGAGCGCCTCGCGGCTCAACCGTACCGCGCAGGACATGTCTCCCTGGAGTGCTGCAACGTAGCCTCGAATGGCAGCGATATGACCTGCTATGTGGCGCTCTTCGGCTGCACTCAGGACAGATCCCTCGGCATGCCTCGCGTCGCTCAATGTCTCGACTGCAGTTCCAGCACTGGCCAGCCGCAACTCCGCAGCCTCCAGTAGGCCAGCGAACACCAACACCCAGGCATGCGCGATGCACAGCCAAGGCTGAGAGCTCACTGCTTCGTCGGGCAGTGCTTCTATCGATTTCGCCAGGGCCGTCAACTCACCGTGATCCATCACGGCCAGGACATTCTGTCTGGCCGTGCGTGCCACCCGTTCGACGTCGCCTGCCGCCAGCGCGTGCCCCACCGCCTCAGAGATCAACCCCTGCTTTTCGTACCAGGCACTTGCCCGGCTGTGCAGCGTGGATATGAGCTCGTGGTACTCCTGCTCCAGCCGGCTACGTAGCAGATCGGCAAAAAGACGATGATACCGGTACCAACGCCGCTCATCGTCGAGGGGAACGAGAAAGAGATTGGCCTGCTCCAACTGCTCCAGGATGGGTTGGCTGTCCTCTCTATGCGTCATGGCAGTCGTCTCTCGACCGTTGGGGGCTTTGGCTATGCCGAAACGCACGGCGTTGCACAGGGAAGCCGTGAGGCGCTCGAGAATTGAGGTCTGCAGCAAGAACTCCTGGATGCCGGGGGGTTGGCGGTTCAGAACCTCTTCCAGCAGGTAGTCCAGAATGAAGCGATGGCTGCCGCTGAAAGCGCTTACGAAAGACCTTGGATCGCGACCTCGCATTGACAAGGCCGCCAATTGCAGGCCTGCGATCCAGCCTTCGGTGCGGGCGCCCAGGGCAGCAACGTCCTCTGGGGCCAGATCCAACCCCATCGAATCGCTGAGGAAAGCAACCGTTTCGGCAGCGGTGAAGCGCAGGTCATCCATGCGGATTTCGACAAGCCGGCCACGCGCGCGCCATCGGGCCAGTGGCCAGGGTGGGTCCGCCCGGCTGGAGACAACCAAGTGCATCTGCGCCGGCGCATGCTCCACGAGGAAGATGAGCTGTTCATGGATCTGCGGGTTGGTGATGACGTGCAAGTCATCGATAATGAGGGCGAAGGGTTTGGGAGCGCCGGCGATTTGGTTGATTAGCTGACTTAGCAGCATCTCGTTGGGGAGGGCGCGAGGCACCTGAAGCGCATCTGCGACGTTTGTGTCCATGCCGTCGACTAGCTTCTGCAGCGCGGCAATGATATAGATCCAGAAGCGCGTTGGCTCGTTGTCCCGGTCATCCAGCGAGAGCCAGGACACAGCGTGC